>NZNL01000086.1 GCA_002694855.1 Gammaproteobacteria bacterium | reverse complement strand
TACCAACTCAATATGACCCTACGATGACGCCTCCGGGAAAGCACATGATGTCCGTGTTTGTCCAATACTGTCCGGTGGAAGCTGAGGGGGGTTGGACTAATTTACAACGAGACGCTTTTGGGGCAGCTGTTATAGACCAGATAGCCGAGTACAGTCCCAATTTTAAAGAGTTAATACTGCANGCCGAGATTCGNACACCACGCGAAATCGAAGCTGAAGNAGGTCTGACTGAAGGCAATATTTTTCAGGGAGAGTTAACNCTAGATCAGCTTATGTTCAATCGACCGTTCCCTGGCTATGCCCAATATCGCGGTCCAGTTAAGAACATGTATATGTGTGGTTCTTCTACTCACCCCGGCGGCGGCGTGATGGGTGCGCCTGGAGCAAATGCCGCTCGGGAAATACTCAAGGANCTCGGCANGCCNGANAGCACTCCNCNGGACTTNGGGGATGACTAATTCNNNATCAAAGCCAATCNTCATAGTTGGTGGTGGCCATAATGGCCTNGTTTCTGCCACCTACTTAGCAAAAGCGGGTCACAAGGTGAANGTATTAGAAGCGCGTGANGTGGTNGGAGGAGCCGCTTCGACGACNAGCTTTGCNGAAGGTTATAGGGTCTCTGGAGTNGCCCATATNCTCTATGCNNTNAANCCANAAGTTNGCCGTGATTTACAACTTGAAAGTATGGGGCTGAATCCTGGNACTTCGATTGACACTATAGCCCTTGNGCAAGATGGTAATCACCTAACGTTAGGNAGGAATNCTGTAACAGGCGCAGACCTTTCACAAAAAGATATTAGAGCTTACACNAATTTTAAAAANGAATTCNGAAGCTANGCCAAGGCTCTAACTCCTTTGATGATGAATAAGCCTCCTCGNTTGAAAGACATGGATCGNANNGATCTGTCTACTTTGGCNAAANTNGGNTGGAAGCTACGNTTTGGTCTTGGNNCNAATTCCATGCGTGAATTCCTAAGAGTCGGTGGCATTAATATCTANGACGTCTTGAACGAAGTTTTTGATGATTCTCGGCTAAAAGGNGTAATTGCAGCTGATGCNGTCCTAGGNCACCACATGGGTCCTCGAACACCTACCACCGTTCTTACGTANCTATATCGNTTATGGGGAGAAANCCATGGCCCACAAAGTCTGCCAATCGGTGGAATGGGGGAGATTTCAGAGACATTGGCGAAAGCAGCAACAAANGCNGGNGCGACGATTGNAACGGGTNCAAAAGTTAAACGCATCGTTGTCGATGATGGCAAGGTTTCGGCTGTTGAATTAGAGACAGGAGAACTAATTGAAACTTCTATAGTCGTTTCCAATGCCGATGCAAAAACTACTTTTTTGGATTTAGTAGGCACAGTGGAACTAGACGCTAAGTTTTGCCACCGAATTGATACGAGTCGAACTAAAGGAAATGTAGCTAAGTTGCATTTAGCATTGAATGCGTTACCTCAATTTGCAGGTTTATCCAGGAGNCAATTGGCTCAACGGNTGCTAATCGCNCCTGACATGCGCTATGTNGAACATGCATTTAATCATGCNAAATATGGAGAGTATTCGGAGCAGCCTGTGCTGGAGATCGNCATCCCGAGTATTGATGATCCNGAATTGGCACCCAAAGGTCATCATGTCATGTCCATTTCAGCGTCGTTTGCACCGTATTCTCTAAAACAAGGATGGGAAAANCATCGTGACCGATTCGCTAANAAAATAGTAGATTTGATAGNNNGCTATGCNNCNGGCTTNTCCGACCTTATTGTGGCTANAGAATTACTTACCCCGCTAGATATTGAGGCGCAATATAATATTTCAGGNGGCCACTGGCACCATGGCGAATTGACTATTGATCAGTCTTTTATGATGCGNCCNATTCATGGNGNCGCTCANTATGACACCCCAATTNCTGGNTTATTTCTCTGTGGTGCCGCANCNCATCCTGGTGGCGGTGTAACTGGTATTCCTGGGCACAACNCGGCTAAGAGGATATTNGCTATGGGGGCNGGTAAATAGTNATGCAATCTATCGAGCAGCAAAAAACTANNCTTCANGACCCTGACGAAGTACTAAAACNTANTNCNTTNCATGANNNGGTAGAAAAGCATTGCCGGTTGAGGAACTGGATGTCNTGGAATGGTTATTTAACGGCTAGNGTTTACGACACNTTAGCNTCTGAATATTTTGCNATTCGCAGTTCGTGNAGNGTCATGGATTTGACNCCTATGGAGAAATATNGAATTANCGGGCCCGATGCACTTAAATTNCTGAATCGATTGGTTGTCCGNGANGTCTCAAANCTNAAACCACTNAGAGTCACNTATGTNGCTTGGTGNAATGATGAAGGAAAGGNTTTNGACGACGGAACNATATTNCACTTGCGACAGGGCGAATACCGNTTGTGCTCGCAGCANCACCANNTGGATTGGTTGCTTATGTCGAGTTTAGGCATGGATGTGACGATTNNAGAAGAAACTCACGATGTNGCGGCTCTTGCTGTACANGGGCCAACTTCTTATTCGGTTCTTAGCGCAGCAGGTATNAANGGNCTNGATAAGCTNAAACTGTTTGGAATTTTACATACTGANNTAAACGGTTTNAAAGTGATGGTTTCCCGCACTGGTTANACNGGAGANCTTGGATATGAACTTTGGACTGAACCAGTTAATGGCTTGNNNNTATGGGATGCTNTTTTTAGTGTTAAGGANAGCGGTCTCTATGACGTACGNGCAATAGGGTTGGCGGCGTTGGAAATGGTGCGGATTGAAGCTGGATTTATTATGCCAGGAGATGATTTCAATACGGCTGAAACCACTATTAGAGCAGGCCACGACAGATCACCGTTTGAAATAGGATTAGGATGGGCCGTCAATTTTGACAAACCTCAATTTACTGGCAAGAAAGCCTTACAGGAAGAAAAAGATCGTCCAATCAAACGACGTCTGGTGAAACTCATGGTAGAAGGTAATAAGCCACCAGCTGACTCTTTCTTATACGACAAGCGAAAAGGGCGACGTATAGGTACCATCAAGAGCCAGATCTGGTCACCCATTCTCAAGGCCAATCTAACATTGGCGGACATTGAGTATCACAAAGGCAAGCCCCCAGCTGAAATCTGGGCGGAGATTTACTACCAAAAAGAATTGGAGTGGCAAGTGACATGGGCGAGATGCACGATTTCTAAGGATCCTTTCTGGTCCCATCCTCGGCGATCCGCAACACCGCCAGAGAGGTTCTAAAGCTCAATATCGATATAAACTTAACACCGATATATAGCTATTAATAATGAAAACTATAACCAAAGCTTTCGAAAATTCCTCAATAGATTGGTTTCAACTAATTAAGTTAGTTGTGTATTCGTTGCTATTGCTCAACTTTGCTTTGTATGTCAGAAATGATTTGGTGATTGCAGCCCACACGATGCGCAATGGTGGGCCGTTGATAGAGTGGACGCGTGCCTTCGCTACAACTATCGATGAAAGTGCCTGGATAATTCTTATTATTCTATTGGAGCTCGAAACTTACGTCTTATCAGACGAAGCGCTAACCCGCAAGAAAGTGATATTCATGCATGGCGTTCGATTTATTTGCTACGGGTTTTTAGCTCATACCTTATATGCTTGGGGCATCAATGTTTATCAGCTAAGTGGAGTGACACCGATAGAAAGTGTTTCTAATCTTTGTCAGCTGGCGGGAACAGATGTTTCGTTTGCTACAAATTTAGTATATACACTGCTCGATACAAGCAACTGTGAAAATCTCTCAAATGGATCTCAATTCTTCTATATCGATCCTCCAACCTTTATTATTGTCACAGATAGTGCTGGGTTAATCATAGAGCGTCAGCTTGCCTGGGTGGACCTTCTGGAGGCGATATCCTGGCTCCTTATATTATTGACCATTGAAATAATGGTCCGGTTGCGAGACCGGGATATTAGTGAGGGACCTGCCATTAGCGGTCTAAATGCAGCGAAGATTTTACTCTATACCTTGCTTTGGGGAGCACTTGCGTATTGGCTTTATCGGGGCCACCTTATGTTTGCGTGGGATGAATTTGTCTGGATTTCTGGATTTTTTCTGATAGAGATAAATATGTCTGAATGGCGCCAGGAAATTACTGGAGATGATCAAACGGAAAAATTACAAGCCAGCGAGACATAGGATCCTCGCTGGCAGTTTCTAATAGATAAATAGCTCGTGGGCATCATAGTCCTAGTAGCTAATTTAGTTACCTAAAAACGAGCTATAGAAGCTTCTAGTTTTGATAGACTGAACGAAAGCTGCTTGTCTTAGCGTCTAGGCGCGGAAGTCCAGCTTGTATGCCTTAAATAAACTATCACCGGCACTAATCTACTGAAATAACAAGGGTTTCATTTGCATCATTACGACACAATCATCATCGGTGGTGGCCATAACGGACTTGTCTGTAGCGCGTATCTAGCGAAGAAGGGCCATCATGTATTAGTGCTTGAGGCGTCAGATAATCTCGGCGGACTTGCAGAGACGCGAGAGTTCCATCCCGGCTTCAAGGCTTCTGTTGCCCACTCTATCAGCAATTTCTCCACTAAAGTGGCGAAAGATCTTAATTTGTCTGCTTATGGTTTTACCAGTGGCGCTGCACCTATGACTACCGTTGGTCTGAATGCATCAGGTGAGCATGTCACATTAACCGGCCTAGAAGTTGAAGGAGTTGGTGTCGAGGATGTAGAGAGCTATAAAGAGTATCGCCAAGTGATGCAGAAATTCACCAACTTGCTCCATCCTTTCTGGCACAAGACCATGCCTAGAATAGGTGATAACAGCTTACCAAGCCGTATGACTTTCGGACAGCTGGGCCTAAAGTTACGCTTGCTTGGAAAGGAAGATATGGGCGAATTTATGCGGATAGCGACATTGCCAGCGCGAGATCTTATGGACGAAAATTTTGATAGTGATTTGTTAAAAGCAGTGTTGTGTTGGGATGGCTTGATAGGGTCAAAAATGGCGCCACGCTCACCCAATGCGACGGTTCTATCGCTGCTTTACAGAATGACTGGTGAGCATGGAGGAGCTCATATAATTCCAGCTGAAGGTATAGAAAGTTTATTCATTGCACTGAAAGAAACGGCAGAAAGAGCAGGTGCTGAAATTAGAACAGGAACCAGAGTTTCCCGAATTCTTATTCAGGCAGATGAGAGTGGTCTCAAAACCAATGGTGTTAAATTAGCAAGTGGTGAGACCATCACTGCCAATCGGGTGGTATCAACGACTGATCCCAAACGCACATTCTTGGAATTAGTAGGTATCGAGAATCTGGAAATTGAATTTACCAATAGAATTAGGCGGTTGCGCAGTGAAGGTTATGTCGCGAAACTTCATTTGGCCCTCAATGGCGTGCCTAAATTTACAGGTCTGGATAAGCCAGATGGACGCTTGATTATTGCCCCGAATATGGATGCAATCGAGTTCGCTTTCGATGATGCTAAATATGGAGAGTGTTCCAAACAACCTGTAATGGAAGTTGTGATTCCGAGTTTGCATAATGAATCTTTAGCTCCAGTCGGGCAACATGTGCTTTCGGCCCATGTCATGTATGTCCCTTATGAATTAAAAAGCAGCTGGACAGACCAAACTCGGGCCGTTCTGCAAGAAAAAATAATCGATACCCTTTCCATTTATGCACCAGATATCAAGGAACACATATTGTACAGTGAGGTTCTCACGCCTCTGGATCTGGAGCAGAGACATGGTGCGACAGGTGGACACTGGCATCATACTGAATTATCTCTTGATCAGATGTTTATGATGCGACCCACATATGAAGCAGCGCAATACGCTACTCCCATTCCTGGGCTTTATGTTTGTGGGGCAGGCTGCCATCCCGGTGGTGGCCTGGTGGGTGCCTCAGGCCACAATGCTGCCCACGAGATGTTGAAATGAGTCAGAACTACGATGCTATTATTGTAGGAGCAGGCCATAACGGATTAACCACTGGTGCATATCTTGCTAAAGCTGGGCTCGATGTGTTGGTGGTCGAGAAGAATGATTACATTGGCGGAGCCTCAGTAACGCGGGAAATGCAAGAAGGATGGTTCTATTCGAGCTGCTCTTACGTTTGCAGCCTGATGCGACAGGCTATTCACCGTGACCTCAATCTGACTCGTCATGGGCTTGTATTGGTACCTTATCTAGGAACGGTTAATTTTGGCGACAATGGCGAAACGATTGTTAGTTATAATTCCGAGGAAGCTGAATACAATCAGCTACGTCGTATTTCCCCTCATGATGCTGACGCAATGTTTCGCTTCCACACCGATCTGGCGCGCTATGCCAAGTTAATTCGCAAGACTCTTTTGAGAACGCCTCCCGATCCAACTTCATTTCGACTGCGAGATATTAGGGAATTACTTTGGTTAGCGAGAGAATTCTGGGGATTAGGAGAGAAAGAACTGTACGAATATATCCGGTTTTTTACCATGAGTGCAGCCGATTTTCTCGAGGACTACTTTGAGCATGATTTAATAAAAGCCGCGATGGCTAGTCCGGGGATTATAGGTACTGCTCTAGGCGTCTATTCGCCCGGTTCAGCATACATACTTTTGCATCATGTTATGGGTGACGTGGATGGAAATATAGGTGCCTGGGGATTAGCGCGGGGAGGCATGGGAGCGATTTCGCAATCACTCGCGGGTGCTTTAAAGGAACACGGAGGCGAAATTCGCACGAATGCTGCCGTCAACCAGATACTGGTAAAGAATAAGAAAGCGGTGGGCGTTGCTCTGGAAGGTGGTGATGAACTAAATGCAGATATCGTCGTATCCAATCTTGACGCAAAACGCACATTTACGAAGTGCATGGATAAAAACGATCTGCCCCCAGGAATATACGACAGAGCCAAAAACTTCAAGATTCGGGGCTCCTCCGGAAAGGTGAATATTGCTTTATCAAGTTTGCCCAAATTCAATGGAGTTCCAGATAATCGCTATGTGAATCGAGGCGGTCAGGGATTTGTCGGTTCATTAGAAACGATGGAGCGCGCATACGATTGTTGGAAGCATGGTCGCTGGTCTGACGATCCTTTTATTGAGTCGGTAATTCCTTCTGCTTGGGATCCCACAGTAGCGCCACCGGGTAAACATTGGATGTCAAACTTTGTGCAGTACTGCCCTCCAGAATTAGCCGACGGACCCTGGACTCCAGAGAAACGAGATCAGTTCGGAGAAACGGTTGTCGATAAAATTGAACGCTATAGTCCAGGTTTCAAAGAATTGATCGTTCACATGGAAGTTCGAACGCCTTTTGAAATTGAGGCAGAAGTTGGTTTAACCGAAGGCAATATTTTCCAAGGTGAACTGACCATAGACCAATTGCTATTTAATAGGCCCTTCCCAGGATATGCGCAGTATCGTATGCCGGTTAGGAACATGTACATGTGTGGATCATCTACTCATCCTGGAGGAGGCGTGTCTTCCGCGTGTGGTGCCAACGCAGCGCGCGAAATACTGATTGATTTAAGGCGACCTAATACGGTCCCCGCAGACGATTTTGATGACGAATAAGCTAGACCATAAAGCTATGAGCGATGCTACTGACTTGACAACAGATCCTTTCGCCGGTGAGCGGTTAAAAGAGTCTCATTTTCATCCGCGACAAGCGGCGCTGAATCTTCGTAATGCTTGGTCAAGTTGGAATGGCTATAAGTTTGCTGACTATTATTATGATGCTGAGTACGAATATTTCTGTGTACGTAATGGCTGTGCTACTTATGACATTTGCCCTATGCAAAAATATATCATAAGCGGTAAGAACGCGGAGACCATGTTGAATCGCATGGTGACTCGTGACATTAGCAATATGAAAGAAAACCGTGTGACCTATTTGTGTTGGTGTACAGACGAGGGCCGAATGATTGACGACGGAACCATTTTTAAATTAGGTCCGGAAAAATTCATGTTGACTTGTGGTAGCCCTAGTCTCGCCTGGTTGCGCAAGAGTGCGTTTGGTTTCAAAGATGTAGCGATTCTCGATGTGTCTGATGAGGTTGCTGCATTGTCGTTCCAAGGGCCAAGTAGTTGCGAAGTGTTAAAAAAAATGGAGTTCGAAGGAATTGAAAATCTTAAACCTTTCGATATAGGTCACTTTCGATTTCGGGGCAATGCAAATAACATGCTCATGGTTTCCCGCACGGGTTTTACGGGCGATTTAGGTTATGAGTTGTGGATTGAACCAAATTTAGCATTAGATCTTTGGGATGCGCTATACGAGGTTGGCAGCGACTATGGCATTCAGCCCTATGGTGAAACTGCGACGGATATGGCGCGACTGGAAGCAGGATTCATAATGCCAGGTATGGAGTTTAATGAAGCGCTTAAAACCATCCACTTTCAGCATGATCAGACGCCATTTGAGCTGAATCTTGGATGGCTGGTTGACTTTAGGAAACCTCACTTCAACGGGCGGACGGCTCTATTGCAGGAACAGAACGAGGGCTCAGAGTACACTTTGGTTAGGTTGGACATTCAAGGGAATAAACCCGCCGAGGAGTCTCATTTATACAGCAGCAAGAGTTGTAAGTATGAAATCGGATACGTGACTTCTGCAATGTGGTCGCCGGTGGTTAAAGCTAATATAGCACTCGCTATGGTTCAGACGGAGTATTTACAAGGGGAAATATGGGCGGAAATCTATTACAACAGAGAGCTTCGTCCTAACAGTAAAATTGCTAAATGCACTATCAAAAGTAAACCTTTTTGGGCACCTCCACGAGCACGAGCAACTCCGCCGTTGACCTTCTAATAATTATCGTTCACCGAGAGTCCGGGTTCGCGACAGACCAAAATAAGGGTCTGGCGTTTAAGAAACTTACATGTATGTTTGAAGGGATAAAAATGAAGACAATGGTAGGAAGAGTTGACCCCGTCATCCATGGGTGTTTGCTTATTGGCGCGGGTTTCTTAAATTTACCTGTGTGCCCAAAATGCTCTGGTATAGGTAGTAAGAATGATTAGCTTACAACCCCATACCGGCTCATATTACGCGGCAAGCGCGAATGAAATCCCCGATTATTCGCCGCTGCAAGGCGCAAAATCTTCTGACGTTTGTGTCATTGGAGCCGGATTTACTGGTCTGTCAGCAGCTCTTCACCTAGCAGAGCGTGGCTTTAAAGTTCATGTAATCGAGGCCAATAAGGTTGCATGGGGAGCTTCAGGTCGAAATGGAGGTCAAATGATCGGTGGAATTTCAGGTGAAAATCGTATTAGCAAATCTCTAGGGGCGAATGGTGAATCTATAGTTTGGGATATGCGCTGGAAAGGGCACCAGATCATCAGGGAACGGGTCGAAACTTACGGAATTCAATGTGATTTAAAGTCAGGGTATCTAGATGTGGCAATCAAACCACGTCATATTCAAGGATTGGAAGCAGAATTTACAGAGCTGAAGAGGCACAATTTTCCCTTTGAGATCAAATTATTATCGAAACAAGAAATTCGAGATGCTATTGGAACCAATGCTTATATTGGTGGTTTGTTAAACATGGGGAATGGTCATCTGCACCCACTCAATTTGTGCATTGGTGAGGCGAAAGCCGCGGTTAATCTCGGTGTGACCATTTATGAACAGTCGCCTGTGCTGCGTATTGAAAAGCAATCCAAACCTATGGTCGTCACTGAACAAGGCTCTATAACTGCTGATTTTGTAGTCTTAGCGGGCAATGCTTATCACTTTTTGGAGCCCAAATTGCGTGGAATTATGTTTCCTGTAAATAGTTTTATTCTAGCTACTGAGCCTTTAAGAGAGGATATTGTCTGTGAAATCAACCCACAGGATCTCGCGGTTTGTGATCCAAATTATATCTTAGAGTATTTTCGTCTTAGCGCAGATAAGCGCCTGCTGTTCGGGGGCAGATGTAACTATTTCGGCAGAGATCCTGACGTTATCAAGCGCCATTTGATGCCGAGAATGCTAAAAATCTATCCACAACTGGCCGGGGCTAGAATTGATTTTAGCTGGGGCGGTACAATTGGAGTGCCTATAAATAGGGTGCCCCAAATAGGAAGGATTGGTAATAATATTTTTTATTCCCAGGGTTATTCCGGGCACGGAGTGAATGTCACGCATCTCGCCGGACAAATAATAGCAGACGCAGTAGCTGGAACCTTTGACCGATTCGATATATTTGCAAACATCAAACCATTTACAATTCCAGGGCAACACATATTCCGTAGACAAATGGTGGGATTGGGTATGCTCTACTATGCCCTTAAAGATAAATTGTAAGAGGAAATCACTCATTAACAGTCGCCCTTCTAAATCGTTTGGATACAGTGCTTAATATTATGGCTGCCAACCTAAACGGTTTACTACAAAGTAATATAATCAATGGTTGGAATCTGTTCTGGGTTATCACGACCCCAATATCCTTAGTGTTTGTGTTAACAATGGGAAGTGTTGACTTGTCCAGTGGTGAAGCTGTCTCTTCGATGATTCAGCTTACCGTGCGCTTTTCAGTACCGTGGTTGTATCTGGCCTTTGCTGCCTCCTCTTTACATCTTGTATTTCCCTCAACGTTCAGTCGTTGGCTATTGCGAAATCGAAAAATAATTGGGCTTTGTTTCGCTCTTGCTATGGCTTGGCAACTTTTGTTTATTTTGTGGATGGTGGGAATATATACGCAATATTATATGGAAGAAGTTTATGTGCTCAGTGATGCTATTGAGGGGACATTGGGTTATGTATTCCTGATTGCGATGGTACTAACTTCATTCAAGTTTGGCCGCAGACTCTTGAATTCTAAACAATGGAAATTCCTTCACAAGTGCGGGATTTACTATCTATGGGCCTACGCTTGGAGCGTATATTGGTTCAATATCTTCTATTATCAATATCCGAATTCTGTCGATTATTTATATTATTGGGCCGGGTTCCTTGTCTGGGGTTTGCGATTGTGTGCATGGAGTAAGAAACGCTGGCAACAAACNGGGGAGAAAAGCCNAGCCTAGTTAGAAGTGGTAAAGGNAAAGCTATAAACTATTTTGGCNGCGGACTTGATCAGAGATTCAATGAAAATTGTTTTGTAAACGAGTGACTAGAAGCAGAATCGTGAAAGATAAAACAATACAGTCAAACGCCGGTGGCACAAGACATTTGCTGTATCTGGTATCTGGTATAGTGGTGGTATTAACCGGCTTAATTGGCAGTGGCTTCGGGTCAGTCTGGAGCGGACAGGCCTACGAACTTTTTGCTGGTATTGAAATAATGGAATATATTGAAATGTATGTGCCGTATTTTCCGTTTGTCCCGTTTTTCCCCATTTTCACTATTACGCTAGGTGCCTTTTTGATTTTGAAATCNAAAGGGTAAAGATGTTCANTAGTATTACAATTTCCTTGCTGCCTAGTTCGGAATNCCCATTACGGCCTTTATTTCCAGGAAATCCTTAAAACCGTATTCACCGAACTCGCGGCCATTCCCTGATTGTTTATATCCGCCAAAAGGTGCATCGAAGCTACCTTCGGCACCATTGATATGTACCATGCCTGTGCGTAGCTTAGAAGCAATATCCAGTGCCCTAGGCTGACTTCCAGAGACGTAACCGCACAAACCATAGGGAGTATCGTTGGCTATTTGAATAGCTTCGTTGTCATCTTGGTAGGGAATAATTGCAAGCACGGGGCCGAAGATTTCCTGTTGAGCAATTGTAGAAGCATTGTCCACGTTTACGAATATAGTTGGCTTAATATAGTAGCCTCTTTCAAGATGTTCTGGTTTGCCAGTGCCGCCACATGCCAGTTCGACTCCCTCTTCAATTCCCTGCTGGATAAGCTTTTGGATCTTATTAAAATGCAGTTTACTTACTACCGGACCTATAACTGTGTCATCTGCCTTAGGGTCACCCACCACAATGGTATCGGCGGTATTCACAGCGATGGCTACTGCTAAATCGTGGTTGATTTTCGGTACTAACATTCTAGTGGGAGCATTGCAGGATTGACCGCTGTTCGAGAAGCAATCTATAACTCCATTACTCACCGCTTTCTCCAAGTCCGCGTCGTCGAGGATTATATTAGCTGATTTTCCACCCAGTTCCTGGGCGACCCGTTTCACTGTATTGGCAGCTGCCTTTGCAACCAAGATGCCAGCGCGAGTAGAGCCAGTAAATGAAACCATATCTACATCCGGGTGTTCGGCCATTGCTGTTCCTACGGTAGGGCCATCGCCATTGATCATGTTAAAAACGCCATTTGGCACTCCCGCTTCATCCATAACTTGACTAAAAAGGTAAGCCGAAAAAGGAGCTATTTCGCTGGGCTTAAGCAGCATCGTGCAGCCAGTGGCGATAGCTGGTGCTACCTTGCAGGTGATTTGGTTGATGGGCCAGTTCCAGGGGGTGATGAATGCGCAAACACCGATGGGTTCTTTGTAGATACGTGTGTTGCCGTTATTTTCTTCAAACTGAAAATTCTTTAAAGCATTAATGGCTGCCTGTAAGTGCCCAGTTCCACAACTTGCTTGATCTTCAATTGAGAATGGCAGAGGTGCGCCCATTTCATCACTGATGGCTAGAGCNATTTCATCGTAGTATTTGTTATAAGTGATCAGTATGCTTTCTAATAACTCTAAGCGCTCTTGCCGGGAAAATCGTGAAAATGGAGTAAAGGCGCTGCGCGCAGCTACAACTGCTTTATCTACGTCGGACTTTGATCCTAGTGAAATGACACCAGCAATGGTTTCATCTGCAGGATTCGTAACATCGAAACTATTTGGAGTTTCAGGGTCTATCCAATTACCGTTTACGTAAAATTTTGTGTACTTTCGCATGGTATTGTTTCCACTAATTGTGAGGTAGTGCTTCAACAATATATTTGGGTTTGTTTTTCGTAATAAGAGCTAAGGCTAAAAGGAATGCAAAAAGCTCAGCGAGAGGTATTGAAATGTAAATGCCTATCTCATCTAACCAAATGGGCAATGTAATTAGGAAAATAAGTGGCAGAAATAAACTTCTGGATACTGCAATGGAGGCAGAATGAAGAGGTTTATGACATGCTGTAAAATACTCTGATAAGGTAATGTTCAAACCGCTAAAAATGAACGCTGGCCAGAAAAAGAAAATGAAGCGAGTNGCTATATCAATTGTAGAAGTCTCATTTTCTTGCAGGAAAAACCCAATCAATAAATCTGGAATTGTGATTAACAGCCCGCAAATGACAACGGCGATCAATGAAATAGAGAATAACGCAACAATGACAAACTGAGTCATTTTTTCCGGTTGTCGTGCTCCATAATTTTTGCTGATGAGTGGTTGTAGTGATTCACCTATGCCGGCGAAAGTCATCAAACCTATGAAAAAAAGATAATTAACTATAGTGAAAGCAGCCACACCGCTCACTCCGAGGCGAGTAATCATAATCCAGTTTAGCAAGAGCGTAGTAAGGCCTGCTGAGAACTCATTTACAAATTCGGAAAATCCATTGGCCATTGCCCGAGGGATGGCACTCCAGCTCCCTGTTAGTGGTACTAATTTAAGGTGTCGGGTTTTCCTAAAAAAATGTGGTAGTAGGGTAAGCAAAGGGGACCCGTGACCGATGGCTGTGCCATAAGCTGCGCCTTCTATCCCCATGTCAAGTTCAACAATAAAGATCCAGTCCAAAATTACATTCAATACAGCACTGGCTATTAATGAACTAGATGCAAGTAAGGGATTGTTATCCACTCTAACAAAATAGAATAGTGTGAAACCCAGCAAGAAAACTGGAGAAAAACCCAATATGATTGTCAGGTAAGTATTAACGAGATCCGTTAATTCTGCTGTGGTTCCAAGGGCAGCAATCAATGAATCAAGAAAGAAAAGGCCGAGCGCGGCTGTAACTAAGGCGAAAAAAAGCGCGCAAGCCAGCGATTTGGAAAAAATATCATTTGCCGATGCGTAGTCTCCTTCACCCAAATATTTGCCGCTCATAACACAGCTACCAACTGCCAGCATTGTTATTATCGCGAACAAGCCAGACCACACTGGCATAGCCAAGTTGATTGCAGCCAGGGCTGATGTGCCTATGTAGTTCCCAACAAAAATGCCATCTATCACAAACGCTGATGACATAGCGAGCATGCCGATTACCGAAGGTATGGCATATCGGAGGAAGACGGGAATAACGCTCCTATTGACGGGATCGTATTTGGAGCTCATCGACATCGCTGTTATTTAGTGAAAACGTTTTTGGATTT
>NZNL01000085.1 GCA_002694855.1 Gammaproteobacteria bacterium | reverse complement strand
CAATATCTCCTGGCAAACACACCTGGTTGCGGCACTCATCGGTCTGATACTCGCCGTATTATGTCGACGGTCGGATATTCCACCACGCAAACGCTATGCCTGGGAGAATGAGAACAATGACTTTCCCGATAGTTGAGTGTGTGGTGGGTGTGACTGGAGTTGAACCAGCGCTCCTTGACGTCTGAGGAAGGTCTTTCTTTTGATGCCGACTTGATTCAACCACTTAGGCACACAGATGCCGCGCGTACCTGGTCGGAGAGAGCAAGCAAGCACAGCAGGGCACTCCTGTTAGTTAGCGGAGTGTCCACAACCACGCTCCCCGGGGGGTAGCGGTATTACCCCACATAGATCTATCTCACCGTTTCTTACGGTTCTACCCTCAGCATTTCTACGGGTGAGGCTCCGGCTTAGACCGCTTTTGCTCTCACCGTGGGTTCGAGTAACCCGGCCGAGGTTAGGATTTCTTGGAGTGCGGTCAGGCTTTTGGGATCCTCAATGGGTAGGAGCGGCAGCCGCGGATAACCACCGGGCTGGCCCATGATGTTCATGCACGCCTTGTATTGCGCCTGTGCCGTGCCGTAAACGCCGCTCCAGTCCGGATTGATCAGTCTGCTCATCATGGCGACGTAACGATCCGCTGCTGCCTTGGCCCGCTCGTCGTCGCCACGCGAGACAGATTCGTAGAAGTCTGATCCGAATGACGCTGCGGTGGGGCAGCCGTCGATGTTGCCGTCGCCGCCGATGCCGCGGATGACAGCGAGGCCGAGCCGGCTAATCAACGGAGCGAAGATGCGGACCTTGTCGCTGACGTGCTCCAACGTCTTGATCATCTGATCCCGATCGGTCGTGCTGTCTTTGATTGCGACGACGTTCTCGATCTTGGAAAGTTCGACGGACGTATCGTATTTGATTTCTACATTCGTGCCACGTGCCCAGTTGTAAACCATGATCGGCGTGTCGACGTATTCCGATAGGCCCTGGAAGTAGCAGATAACTTCGCGCGGCGTGGGCACGCAGTAGGGCGGTGGAGTTGACATCACGCCATCGGCGCCGATCTTCTCGGCATGCTGCGCGAGCTCCCCGGTATGGGCTGCCGTAAAGGTCGTGCAGCCGATTACCACCGGGATATTGCCGCGTAATTCCTCCACGGCAATCTGGGCGACGCGACGTCGCTCGGCGCTGGTCTGGGAAAACCACTCACCGCTGGTGCCGTTGACGAGAACGCCTCTGATGCCCATTCCCGGATAACTGCGCAGGCCCTGCCGTAACGCTGCTTCGTCCAGAGAGCCGTCCCTTTTGAAGGGCGTTGTGGTAGCGATCCAATAGCCATTCCAATCGACGTCATTTCGGTCCATGTTGTACCCCTTGGTTGTGCCTCATGAGCTCGAGTATAGGACGATTTGCCAGGTGGGTACCTGCGCGGACAGGTCGGACTCGGTGGGGACTGATGTGAAGGCAGCGTGCTGCGCCCTGGAACCGGTCTTCAAAACACCGGGATCAACGGCGCCGACGTACTTGATGGGAATTATTACCTTAATGTTCCGGTACACGGACACGTGCTGAAAAATCTCTCAGGCAAGCGCCCGCATCTTGCCATGGGCTAGACGGCAGTCTACGGCAGGGGCACCTTGCCTCAGCCTGTTTAGGCTAATTGGTCAAGTCGAGTGGAATCTTGTTCAGGCGCAACATTTTACCCGTGAAGTAACCGGGTCCTTCTTGGTGTCCTTTCCTGTTGCAGTTTTTCTTGTCGAAGCTTTACCTATAGCTCGGCGTACTGGCTTGGCCGGCGGGGCATGCCTATCCTTGCGCTCTTCTTGTAGTGTCTTCCATGGTCGGTCCTGCCCCGCAAAGTTAAATTCAACCTTGATACCGTGAGGGTCATAACAGAAGATCTGGTGCAGATCCATCTCCGGCACGGCCTGCTCCGAGAAATCAATATTGTTGGCTTTTAAGCGAGCAGCGAAATTTTCAAAATTGTGGGCTCTAAATGCAATATGGTCAATCGCGCCACTGTTCATCGGTTGTGATTTGTCAGTTTTTATAAAGTGAAGAACTGGTGCGCTATCTAGGTAAATCCATAGACCTGGAAATCCAAAATCTGGGCGAAATCCTTCTTCAAATCCCAGGATATCGATGTAGAACCGACGACATGCGTCAATATCGTTAGTCAAAATATTGACATGATCGAGTGAAGCGACCTTCGCCAGTTTATCGGTCTGCATGTTCGGTGCCATGACTTAATCCTCCTATTATCTGCTAGGACGCACGTTACTTNTNNAGTTTTACTCGGTNGGTTTAGTAATTCAANGGTGGCATGGAATAGTNCCAATTCTAAGAAAAGCACTTTCNANTGGTCAGTGGCGTTCGCGCATCAGATCGATTCACAACGATCGGTNAGCGCCGGGATCACCTGCATNAATGATTATCACCATGACCGTGATGTTACACACNGGNGGGTGATGCTGAACTATTGGGGTCGGTTTTGAGTGTTTCGANGNCTTTGGGGACGAGTCTCCAAGTGTAAACATTTCTGTAGTACAACGATGNCAACACTAGACATCTTTGACAAAGCCAAGAAGTTCACTGTGTTGGTGGGTGTTTTCATCAGCGCCGCCATAAAATGAGCATCTACTGGGACGAGGATCGCCTTTCCGAGGCACTGGCTACGGCAATACGCTAATTGAAGGATACCCCCTGGTTAACTTCCAGTGCACCGAGTATTGGTATCAGAACGGTCCGATCGGATTGACTTCTGCTCACCGCAGTTGACCTCTCCGCTACACAATACTTCAGCGAACTCAATAAAAGGGGTAGGATAGAGGCTATAAAGATAAGTAAAAGTCCTATACCTTAAGAAGGAGAGGAACGGTTATGCACAGGACAGAACTTGGCGGTGGACTGGTGATTGAACAAAATTCTCACTCTATCTACTTAGGTTGTATCCCAAGCGATTATGATGAGGAATTAATCGTCGCTGGAGAAAATGGCTCAGTCAGAATTCTGTGAAGTCGAGTTTGCATATGTTAAAAAAGTACACATAATAATAATTGATAAATGGTTTTATCAATTACCCGCCGTCGGTTTGTGCGTCACGTCTAACGGTGATGCTCTGCGGAGGCGAAAGAAGGGGGATTTGTGCTGTGATGGCAAATAATCGGGAGGAACAATCCTTCCCGTAGTCGTAATAGTCGTACCTGGGTGGCAGTTGTATCTGCCAATATGAGTGAAACTGAATTCAGAAAAATGAATTCGCGAATTAATCCTGAGGAGGAGCTAATATGAAATTTACTGTATCAAAATTATTGCTTTCGGCGCTGGTGGTCGCTTTTTCCAGCTTGACGTTTGTTAGTACCGCTCAAGCCGACAAGATCACGTTGCATGGTGCGAGCCAGTTTGATGAGCGTCACGCCTTTACGCGACTGATGCGTAAATTCGAACAACTCACGAAACAATATTACAGTGGCGAGCATGAGCTTGAGTTCGTTATGCACTTAAATAGCGAGCTGGGTCTTGAAAAAGACTATGTCGCCTACATGAACCAGGGCTTGTCGGTTGACTACGCNGTGGCAGCTCCGTCGCACATGTCCACCTTTTCGAAGATGGCGACTTTGCTCGATCCACCGATGCTTTACCGAGATGCTGGCCATTGGAGTAAGGTTCTTTCCAGTGACGTGTTGCAGCCGATNGTCGACGACATTTACAAGCGTGCNGACGTNCTGCTGCTGGGATACGGTGGAGGTGGCGTCCGTCACCTGATCGTNAACAAGCCAGTAACGAACATGGCTGAAATCAAGAATGTTCCGATCCGTGTGATGGGTGCGCCAATTCAAACAAAGCTTTTCAATGCCTTCGGTATGTCGCCGAATGTCATNGCNTATGCAGAAGTNTANAANGCCATTCAAACCGGCGTTATTGATGCGGCAGAAAANGAAGCGGCTGGCATCCGCCAGATGAAATTCTACGAAGTTGGGCCGAACATTTCTCTGACCGCACACTCCATCACGGTTCGCCCATTGGCGTTCAGTGGNAAAACACTTCGTAGGTTACCGNANGANTTGCAAGCTGCAATTCTCCAGGCCGGTAAAGATGCCGGAACCTATGGCCGAGTCACCGAACTTACTGAAGGCTCGGGAATTATGGCGGAAATGGAATCTCAGGGTAAACTGAAAACGGTCAACTTCACAGAGCGGGAAAAATTAATTTCGGCCGCGACGCCCGTATTGATACAGTACTTTAAAGACCTGGGGCAGAGCGCTCTATATAANGCTATTCAGGNCGTNNAATAATCNCGTATTTCNCTGNGTGATACAAAGGTATCAAGGGTCGATGGCCTAAGTGGCATCGACCCTTTTTTATGAACCTTGTGTGGATAGGCGGGCACGAATGAAAAAAATAATAGATGGTTATTTTTCGTTTCTCCAAATCGTGCTGACGATGTTGATGGGAATTCTCATCATTCCTGTAACCATGCAAATAATTTCCCGCTATAGCGATATTATCCCTCGCTATATCTGGACCGAAGAGCTGTCACGATTTTGCTTCATCTGGATNATCCTTGTCGGGGCAATGATTGCTTTACGGAAAAACGAACATTTTGCAGTTGATCTGTTGCCGCCCCCNAAAACCCACAAAGGNAAAGCGATATCCCTGTTTTTTGTTGATCTCATGGCATTTGGCATGGCGGTTATTTTTGTTGTCTGGGGCTGGCCGCTGATTAAGTTCGGATTACTNCAAACTTCCGAAATGGCTGANNTGCCAATGGTGNTTATTTACNTGGCTTGGCCNATAACNGGGATTACGTGGATGTTATTTTTGTCAGAACGTGTTGTTGATCATATCAAATTATTTCGGAGTGTCGCNCCATGACNCCNNTGGANGTCTCGGCGATATTATTCCCGCTTTTTATANTTCTTGTTATCTTTCGCGTCCCCGTTGCGATTGCGCTCGGTTTGGCATGCATTCCGGTGTTTTTGTTGGAAGANCGATTAACGCCNTTCCTGCTCATGAATGAAATGTTCAAGTCCTATAACNCTTTNATATTACTTGCCGTTCCGTTCTTCCTTTTGGCCGCAAACATTATGAATGCNGCGGGAATCACTGACCGGCTNGTGCGGCTATCGCGTGCAATGGTTGGACATTTGCCGGGCGGATTGGGACACGTTAACGTGGTGGTCAGTATGCTATTTGCGGGCATATCCGGTTCGTCCACGGCGGATGCCGCGGGCATCGGGTCGCTGCTAATTCCGCAAATGAAACGGCAGGGTTACTCAACAAGTTTTTCCGTCGCCATCACGGCGTGTTCCTCGGTCATGGGCGTTGTTATCCCGCCAAGTATCTTGATGGTCGTGTGGGGCGGACTNATGTCGGTNTCTATTGGNGGCTTGTTTNTGGCCGGCGTTATCCCCGGCATTCTGATCGCTGGGTCGCAAATGATAGCGGTCTACATGTTTGCCAAAATCTACAATTACCCGATGTATCCACGATCTTCATTTAAGGAATTCTTTGTTGCGGTTTTCCAAGCGTTACCGCCTCTCATGACCCCCTTGATCATTGTCGGNGGAATTGTCGGTGGTTTTTTTACGCCAACCGAAGCNTCGGTTATCGCGGTGTTGTATTCTGTTNTTCTTGGAGGTCTGTTCTACAGNACNATCGGANTTCACAACNTCCCTTCAATCCTCTACAACTCTGCGGCGTTNGCCGCTATATCCCTGTTTTGTATAGGNACGGCATCGGCGTTCGGGTGGCTGTTGGCCTATTTCAAAGTTCCGCTGGCAATCGTACAGTTTCTGGCGCCCTACGGCGTTGGTNCGACCAGTACNGGCTTGATCGTCGCTGGNTCCTTTCTTCTGATCGGTATGTTTATCGANGCCATCCCGGCGATCATTATTCTTGGGACCGTTCTTTGGCCNCTGGCCGAAGNCTCGCANATGCANCCNATCCANTTTGCAATTATCGGCGTTATTTCTTTGGCTTTCGGACTGGTNACTCCTCCCTACGGTTTGTGTCTATTGATCGCCTGTAAGGTCGGAGACATTGAGGTTAAGAAAGCATTGCGCGACGTCGCCATTGTCCTGTGCCCAATGCTTGTGGTTCTGTTAATNGTAATTTTCTTCCCGGAACTCATCCTGGCATTGCCAAAGATGNTCATGGCGAAGTTTATATNAAGGGNGAATTTAGGCGTGACAAAACAAATCGTAATGCCGGTNCTAATAGCCCANNNTTGATGGCTTTTAAGTCGAGTTTGGAAANCCAGATTTTGTCAAGTTATCTGGAAAGNCCCAATGNCAAACAGCACCCGCTAGACCGGTAAGCAGCCACCAGGCTAAATACCATCCGCCCGGGCGCATCTGCCGACAACAGACTTCGTCGACAAAGCCAAGAAGTTAACCGTGTTGGTGAAGTGTTTGCAGTAACTAAACCAACTTCNTCGCTAAAGTGTCTGCTTTGCGATTAAGGCGACCNTAGAATCATTGACAAAAAGAGTGAACTTTTCGCGCTGTTGAGAACGGCAGCAGCAGGAGCAGGGGTAAATGATGAATGACAACATAAAAGAGGCCGTTATAGCGTGCAAATGTGGTAGTTCCGCTCTCACTATCGCTGATGGAAAAGCNATCCTCTGTTTTGAATGTGGCTGTGAAGATTGTCGTCAAGCACTTCACTGGGGACATAAAAATGGAGGTGTAGAAGCAGATCCCTTACCAAGAGTTTATTACATGCGGTCAGACATAGTTGGCATTAAGGGAAAAGACCACATGAAGGCTTTCAAACTTCGAAAGGACGGNAGGTCAACAAGAATTCATTGTATGAAATGTTATTCAGTTCTCGGGGTCGATCATCCAGTCTACGAAAGCAATGTCTTTTTGAACTTTCCAAAATATTGTAATAACGGTGGCGATCTATCTACACCGCTCGCCGCCTATATCCACATGGCTGATTATTCAGATGATGACCCCTTTCCGACAGAAGATGTCCCATTGTTTGTGTCAATTCGTTTTCCNCAAGAACGACAGAGATTGCTTTCTATTCCCGCAGTACGAAATGCTTTTAAGAAGCCGACGGAACCGATCAAGGGGATGACGCTCACGTCGCTGATCGAGAGCTTAGGGTCAGTTACGGTGCTTGAGCTTGTGAAGGGTGAAACTGTGTAGAGCTAATCAAAAAAACACCAACAAATTCAGTCCAATGATAGACGCAACTCCAAGCGCAAAAACAGCGAGTGGTTCTTGCCTTTGTGGTGTGGTTGAGTTTCGCGTCTATTTTCCCACCCGCTGGTGCGCCCCTTGTCCACCTTCGAAAGGGAGATCAGCGGTATTGGGTTCTTGGGAATCGCAATNCCCCAGTNTCTTGCAGCGACTGTTAAGNCTCGACTCAGAATCACCNGTTCCTGTTTTAGAGATGNAGGGGAGACNGTCTTTAGACGGATATCCCTGTACTTGGAGACTTNGTGTGGNCAGAGGTTGATTAGCCTTAAATGNCCTAGATGGTTTTTTAAGTGCTGAATTCGGTATTTCGCACTCTTGCTACTTTTATATAGCGGGATGACTTATATAGCGGGATGACTTCATCCTCATAAC
>NZNL01000006.1 GCA_002694855.1 Gammaproteobacteria bacterium | reverse complement strand
GGGATCAAAAGGGGTGAAATACTGCAACGTTGTAATTCCTTTCCAGTTATACCCGTCAAAGTCAACCTCGTCGATGTAACGACCGATGAGATTGGCGCTGTGATTACCCATTACCCATCCAAGGCGAATGTTACCCTTCAACTCTGGAAGCGGAGGAGCCTCACCAACGAAGCGGTTACGCTTTCCGAGTGGAGAGGTGACTGCATCGGTAGGAAACTTCTGGTATTCCCACTTATCGATTTTGGTCACATTCGCGTTAACGGTCATGGTACCCAATTCATCGATACCGATCAGGCCGCCGAGCGCATCACCAAGATCAAACTGATAATTGATCTTAAGGTCCATAGCTTCCACAAGCATCATAGAAGCATTGGAGGTACCCACAACCACCCGCAGAATCTGACCTAGGTCGGTCGGGTTCCGCTCAATACGTCGGTCACTTCCGCTATCATTCCATGCTTGAAGCTGAGCATAGCTGGGTAAGCCAGTGCCGCTAAAGCCAGTTGCTGTTTTGAAGTTGTTAAAGTCCAAATTCAGCAGCTGTTGCGGGTCGACACTAACGAAACGATCTCTAAAGTCAGTCTTACTCCAGTTAAGATCGATACGAAGGTTCTCGATTGGCTCTAAGGTCACACCAGCACTCGATGTATCCGCTGTTTCCGGGGTCAGGCCCGGGTTACCGGATTGACACCGGCGAGCATATGCAAAGAACGTACTAAATGGGTCATCGATATTACTGAGATTGCAACGCTCTGGGGCATACAGTGAGTTCAGGCCGGGGGCGACAAACGCTGTGCCCTTAGTAGCACGAACAGTCAACCAGTCAAACGGGCTGTAAGTGATACCGAACTTCGGATCACTTGAGCTCTGGCCGGTGTTATACGTCTCATTACGAGATGCAGCAGTGAGTTCGAGGTTATCCAGTACCGGGATAGCAATCTCTACGAACCATGCATCGACATGCCGTTGATGGTTGGCCGGTATATCTTGTTGGCCATTATAGAGATCGCCGCTCTGCGCCAGGTTGAACGGCTTGTAATCGAAACCGTTACCTCGACGTTGTGCACCTATAGCCATGGCGATAGGTCCGCCAGGCAATTCAAAGTTGCCCATGGGCACCTGACCGTTCATTATGACGTCCATTGTGTACATATCGGAATCCGTCTGACCACGCAGCATCTGTGTGGGGAAGATAGAATCGGCTACAGCTTGGCTGTTGGTATAGGGATCAAGCACGTTATCGCTGACCGCGAACGGGCTGAAACAGGAATCTCTGTGTAAAAGAGTGTCACAGTTCAGACCCTGCTCAATTGCCGAAAAGCTCTGGTTGTTTTCACGCCAGATACTAAGCTTTTCAAACACATTAACAGAGGCAACACCGTCCCACCCTTCCAGGAAAGGTACGGGAAAGTTCAGATCTGCATTAAATCGAACTGATCGCTCCCGAGAGAATCCTGGGAAGCTACCGTTACCGTTGTGACCAGCCGCGCGAGTCTGTGACTTACCGAAGGGGCGCCATCCAGAGAACGTAACGTCCTCATTAAATGGGATACCGTTTACCGGATCAAGGAGAACTGGACCGTATGGGTGGGCCGAGGTAATGGGACCCCGGTCAGGTAGTCCATCGCCGTCACGGTCTGCCGCCAGCACCGGAGCCCCACTGGCGTTGACCGCCTGGTATGGGTTGCCGGGTAACTCACCACGAATCACCGGTAAGTCAGCTACACGACCACCTGGGTTGGAAGCTGAATTCTGGCCATCGTACGTCTCATTGTTGTAGTGAAGCTGGAGGTTGAGACCCCAGTTATCATTGAATTCGTACGCCGCATTGGCATAAAACACACCCTGTTGGTCGTGGGGATTCAGTTCCCACCACTCGCCGAAGTCCATCCGGCAGAGCGATCCCGGGGGCCATTGGCTACCATTACGGTTAGACCCAACGTTGGTAGGGTCTTCACGTTCGGCTCCACCACAATTTGCGTCAGCTCGTCGTGCGGTAGAGCCAGTTAGCGTTCCGTCTTCATTTCGAGTCGGTACACGAAATTGACCAGGGTTACCTGATGAAGATACGTTGAAACCGGAATAGAACAGTTTCGGTCGATCGANCCAGCGCAGATTTTCGTTATCTCGCCATTGAAGGGCCGTTACGATGTCCCAGCCACCAACATCACCGCCCCACAACAGGGAGTACATTTGCTCCATGTAGTCGCCACGGCTATCTTGCTGGTTGAAGACTTCAAACTTAAAACCATCATAGGACTTTATAGGTACGAAGTTGACCACACCAGCCACCGCCGCGGAACCGTATAGNGCCGCAGCACCGTCCACCACGATATCAAGACGTTGAATCGCAATCTGAGGGAGCATNANGTTAGTGTTGCCATCGCCAGGTCGCTTACCGTCTACAAGGTCTAACGTAGCGCCAGCACCGAGTCCGCGGATATTAACCCGCGTTTCGGTTGCACCGGAGCCCGGTGTGATATTGGATGAAATCGACGANCCCTGGTTAAAACTCAGGTTGTGCACGATGTCACCTATGTTAGGAGTTCCTTCCGCAGCAATATCCTCAAGGGTTAACTGGGTAAGGGGCGATGCGGACCGAAAACCCTCGGTTCGCCTGATGAAGGAGCCTGTTACAATAATTTCCTCTACTTCTTCATCATCCTGCGCAAGTACAGCCCCGGAAATAGGGAGCAGCGATAGCGTTATCGCGGTACACAGCAGTTTTTTCTGAAAGCCGGGAAAACCGGTTTTTCGGTTGACGTGCATATGAATTTCCTCTCTCTTGATTTGTACTACTTAGTTCTAATTCTTTTAAGCATCGATGCTGCAAGATAAAAGCCGCACCCAGAGGAGTTCCGGCAAGACCTAAACAGACTAGGGGATGAAAACACCTGTATCGGTCTCAGTCAAGCCATAATGTGAGCATTTGTCGACAATCTGGGCAGGAAGGATTGGAAAACGTTACAAAAAGTAATTTTTATCCATTAAATCAGTTCGTTAGAGCATGCATTTACTGAGCAATTGTTCGATATTTTGATAAAAATTATCTGCCTAGTAACTATCCGCTCAGTGAAAATATAGCGAGCGGCGTTCGATTATTGATAAAATCTATCTGCCTAGCAATAATCGGTCAGAGCAAATTTGTCGAGCAATTGCTCGATTTTTTGGTGAACATTGTCTGCCTTTTCATTATTGCTTGGTATAAACGGCTATCCAGCTAAGAGCGTTCGGAAGAATCTCTACAAACCCGGCCTTTTTCAGTTCCTTTAACGTCCAGTGGGAACGGTGGTCTTCGAAAGGGTTCGCTTCTACGTGCTGTTCAATAAAATCCTTAGGGGTAGATAATAGTGCATGTTTGTTGCAACGCTGTTTAATCAATTCAAGAAGATGTATTCCGTCGGGTTTTTCGAAATGTTCGAGAATGTCTATTGCAAGCACCATGTCATAGCCTCTCGACAATTCAGGTATTACTTGTAATGCGTCCCCTTCATGTATTTCATTATAGGAATAATCGTGAACCGGGGTGAGATAACCTGGATATGCTTCGACACCGTCTATAACAATGTCCCACTCAGATTTATCGCGCCGACGTGCTGAGTTGCCAATTACTTCATAAAGATTAAAGTGTTCGAGATTGGTTCGGGCGAGAAACCCGTATTGGCCCATGCCAACCCCAATGTCCAATATGGACCTTGGTTGCTTGGATTCCAGGAAGCCAATAATAGTTGAAATTTGAGAACTATGACTGAAGGGCATGCTACATCTTAATTTTAATTGAATGTTTCCGAGCTCAGATTTTCTCGCGAATCTGTTTGGATTAACAGGGTGAAACCTTATATTCGCTGAGTTAGTATTTAGGGGCGATGTATGCCTATCTTGTTTTGGATAAATAAACTATTGAAAAATAGCATATTTCCAATATTCAGAAGTCGCTATTAGTCTTTTGACTTGCCTGTTAAAATTAAAAAGTTTTGGGTAGCCCATCGTCAGCACCAATTTATTGCTTGTGACGCCTCCAGCAGATACATGAGTGAGGTAAAGTATGGCAATTTTGGGTAGATAACTTTGTGTATGGACGTTCCAGTGCGGACATAGATAGCAGGGCGATACTAAAAAGATCGTTGATAATTACTAGATAAGGTATACCAGATGAATTCCAAGGCGGATTTAATAGCCTTTACCTCAGATAAGCCTGCCTATCCGCAGTCCAAATCGAAATGGTTTGGAAAAGCCAGGAAAGATAAATTTCGTCTGGTATTTAGTTTCTATTCTCCAGATGGCTGCGAAATATCAATGCCCATCGCCAGCATGTCGGCCTACCTTAAGCGGGAATATCCCGATGTCGAACTGGTATTAGATCCGGTTCTGATCGCCAGCGATCCGATAGGATATTCGCCAGAGAAATTCGCGCAGCGGATTGAAACTCATGATGCAGACCTGATTGCTTTTTCAATCATGAGCCCCCATTGGCCGCCCATGGAAGCTTATTTTGCTGAATTGAAACAAAAGCTACCTGATCTGCCTATCCTGATTGGAGGTTATCAGGCCATGCTTTCTCAGGAAGAGACCATTAGCAATCNNAATATNGATTATATCTGTGTTGGAGATGGCGAATACGCGATTGCAAATGCTATTGACCACCTGCGCGGGGCGAAAGAAGGACCAGCGGACGGAANCTGGGAAAAACTAAGTGACGGCTCNGTTTATGAAACCGATCCCCATCAAATCGGAGATATACAAGCGCTGCCTTTTCCGGATTACGATATCTTTGAAAAAGAGGANGGGTTTGATAGCGTCAATTCTTCAATTTTCGGGCCCAAAGGTGTTTTCGTACTTCCGGTAATGACTGGTCGAGGATGCCCCTACAGGTGTACCTATTGTTGTAATACACCGATCTTGGAAGGCTGGAAAACCAAGAAGACATTTTTAAGAAAGTATGATCCCGAAACAATGGTTGAGGAACTCATCCGGTTGAGGGACAAATATAATGTAGGCTATTTCGAATTCTGGGATGAGCTTTTTTTGTCGAACCTGAAATTCGTTCGGGCATTTTTGGAGATATATAAGGAAAGACTTGGGCTACCATTTTCTATTAATTCCCGAGTGGAAGTAATGAGCGAAGAATTTTGCAACAAAGTAGCAGAAGCTGGTTGCCANACCATCTGGTTCGGAATAGAAAGCGGTGATGAGGAATACCGCTCTAAGATGCTTGGGCGNAAAATGACCAATAAGCAGGTTATTGAAGCTGCAATTAATTGCAAGAAAGCGGGCATAAATCGCCTGACTTTCAATATAGTCGGCATGCCGCTTGAAACAGCCACCAATATGCGCCGAACGCTAGAACTTAACCAAAAGATAAAACCGGAGTTTTTCTTTTTCTTTCCTTACATTCCGCTCAGAGGCACACCGTTATATAAGACGTCCCTACGGGAAGGGTTGCTTCAGGACCTTAAAAGAAACATTCACTACCTTTCATCATCAAACGATAAGGAATTCACCTTAAACCTGAAGGAACAACCAGAGTTGCTCAGCCAGGAAGAATACAGCAAAATTTGTTTCGAGATGCTTGCTTTCCAGGACGCGAACAATCGGTTGAGTTATACCGATGGAGATTTTGAACAGGGAAGTGAACCTGCCCATGCTGACGTGCTGGATAAAAGCTTTGTATTGACGGAAGAAGCCTCAACTATAACCGCGAGCGTTAAAGAAAATGAATCTCCAGAAATGATTACACCCGCAGCTCCTATTCAACCGCACCGCTCAGTTCTTTCTGGGCTCGTGAATCTATTCAGATCCTAATCATTCTTCAAGGTTATCCTTAAGCGATAGCTGACGTGGCGGGCTCTATTCCCGCTTGCTGAAAGTGTCCTTGTTTCCAAATTGATGGGCGTTTAACGAATAAGCCAGGCTATACTCGAACCCATTACCTAGGAAAACCGTTACAATATCGGTTTCTCGTCAATGTGGTATTGAATCTGATACGGAGAAATAACTATGACCAGCTTCAAGCGATTCATGCGTTGTTACTGGGTTAATTTACTGGTGGCTATGAGTACATTAACCATCATAAACCATGGTATTGCCCAGGTACCAATTATCCAACCAGGAGCCCCTGGGCTACCCGGTCGGGTGATAAGTGCCGAAGAAGCGTCCAATCTCGCTACTATTCAGTATTCGGTGGGGGACGTAATGTTTCTCCAAGGCATGATTTCACATCACGCTCAGGCTATGGAAATGTCTGTACTGGTTGAATCTCGAACCAACCGGGAGGCATTGGAGTTGTTGGCGCAGAGAATCAGATTGTCTCAGGAAGACGAAATTTCCATGATGCAAGGCTGGTTGCAGGATCGAGGTTTAGGTGTGCCTACCCTGGATGCTCACCATGCTGATGACTATGAGTTGATGCCAGGCATGCTGACTGATGAGGAAATGATGGAACTGGAAGTTGCTGAGGGAGCGGATTTCGATACGTTATTTCTTGAATTCATGATTGAACATCACCTTGGCGCCATCGAAATGGTGGAAAACTTACTGGATCAACAAGGCGCTGCGCAGGACCCTATACTTTATGAATTCACTTCCGATGTTACTTCGGACCAGGGCAGTGAAATTGAGCGTATGGACGCGATGCTTGCAGGGTTTTCTCCTGATCCGCGGGTAAATCTGGCTGCTGGTTTTCGCGACGCTGGTCAAGCTGCGCTCAATCTCCAGTTAGTCGCTTCTTTGCCAAAGCCTGCCGGGTTTTTCGATCCAGACAACCCTTCTGGATTACCCAATCGTCCTGAACGGGAAGAGACCTTGAACCCGGACAGCGAAAATGACCAAGTAGCTGATGAACAGGAATTATCTGCTGACGACACTAACAGCGCGCTTGTTGAAACAACGGCTGAGGAAGAGGAAGAGGAAGATGAAAATGCGGATCCACGGCCCTCTTTGCTGCGCTTTTCAAATACCGATCTCCTTTTCAGTGGAAATTTCCTTGTTGCCGGTAACTATCATGGATTCAATACGTATGATATCAATAACCCACGAGCCCCTGAATTACTGAGTTCAGTAGTTTGCCCGGGAGGTCAGGGTGACGTCTCGTTGATCGGGAATTTACTCATTATGTCGGTGCAGGAAGCTCGGGGGCGCTTGGATTGCGGACTCCAGGGTGTAGCGGAATCCACCAGCCAGGAGCGTATTCGCGGAATTCGAATATTTGATGTTAGTGACTTCCGCATGCCGGTACAAGTTGGTGCGGTACAGACTTGCCGAGGATCGCATACGCATACAGTGGTGTCGAACCAGGATGCAGAAGACTATGTTTATGTATACGTTTCTGGAACTAGTCCGGTTCGAGATGATGAGGAACTGGAGGGTTGTTCCGATGATTCACCATTCGAAGATGAAGATAGTGCCTTATTTCGTATCGAAGTCATTCAAATTCCGATAGATAACCCCCAGGACGCCAGAATAGTAAATCGGCCATTCATATTCTCTGATCCTGAAACCGGTGTTTTAGCCGGACTCTGGGAAGGTGGGGACCATGGGCCTGACACGCAGCGAACTAGTCAAACGAACCAGTGTCACGACATCACCACTTTTCCGGAAATGGGCCTAGCAGCGGGAGCCTGTTCCGGCAACGGCATCTTGCTTGACATTTCTGATCCCACCAACCCGGTAAGATTGGATCAGGTGATTGATCCAGGATTTGCTTATTGGCACTCAGCGACTTTTAACAATGATGGTTCCAAAGTGATCTTCACTGATGAGTGGGGAGGTGGTGGACGACCTCGATGTCGAGCTCAGGACCCACTCGATTGGGGAGCTGATGCCTTCTATGACATCATTGATGGCAAGCTTCAGTTCCGCAGCCATTACAAAATGTCTGCCCCGCAAACTGAGTCGGAAAACTGTGTGGCTCATAACGGTTCTCTTATACCAGTGCCTGGTCGGGATATATTTGTGCAAGCCTGGTACCAGGGAGGAGTCTCAGTTGTTGACTTTACTGACTCAGCAAATCCAGTCGAGATTGCCTATTTCGATCGTGGACCAGTAGATGAAGAAGAACTTATAAGTGCTGGATACTGGTCAACGTATTGGTACGGCGGTTATATTTATGGGACAGAAATTGCTCGCGGTCTTGATGTATTTGCCTTGGAACCGAGCGACTATCTGACTGAAAACGAGATCGCTGCTGCATCTCTGAAGGAAACAGATTTAACTGTCAACGCACAAACTCAACAACGTGTGGTTTGGCCAGATGTTCCAGTGGTCGCCTTGGCTTATCTGGATCAATTGCTGAGAAGTAATGTGATTTCTTCAGCGAGAGCGGATCAATTGTCTAGTGTCTTGGATAGAGCTCAGGACCTGCTTGACCGCAGTGTATCTAGCGATACAGTGGCAAATAGACTGGTCGGTCTTGCTAATAATTTAGCCGAGGAAGGTCTCGATCGTAGCAGCAGCTCCCAGACGCGTTATCTTGCGCTGGTGGAAACTCTAGAAAGAATTGCCGAAAACCTACGGTAGGCATCTGAAATGCGCAGGGATTATCGATATTGCTGGATTATCTGATTTCTTTAAATTCTACGGAAGACCAAGGATGTAACTGTGCTGAAAACCGTAGCGAGCGGTAAATTGCTTGTTCGGAGCAACGGGTTGATCTGAACTACAATATCACTCTTGCATTGATATTAAGCCATCAATTCGCAATACTCAGACTTACTTTTCCCAGGAAAAGACAGAATCTTAATCTTTACCTGGCTCCCTGGACCAATAATTACTCAAACATATATAGGGGATAAGGAATATGAACTTTACGCTGCATAATTTGGTCAAACTAGCCTGTCAAATAGGCTTTGTCACCGCATTCGGTTTCTGCCTGATGCTGCCGGTTACCGCTCAGCCTATGCTAGGTACAGAGAATGGAGAGTGGCGTTATCTCGGAGGCAACGTCGGGCACACACGCTATTCTCCACTGGATCAGATTAACGGGGAAAATTTCGAAGATTTGGAAATAGCATGGATCTTCCATAGTGATAATTTTGGCCCCAATTTAGACTATTTTTCACGTTCTACCCCCATTTATGTAGACGGTGTGGTTTATACGGTAATGACTCCTCGTCGCCAGGTTGTTGCTTTGGATCCAGGTACCGGAGAAATTCTCTGGACTTTTCGGGAGCCTGAGACAATCAGACATCAGCGATCACCGCGTCAGGCTTATGGGAAGGGAGTAGCCTATGCCGAGGTAAATGGCCGGGGAGTAATCTACATAACGACACCGGGATTTTTCCTATGGGCTCTGGATGCCGAAACGGGAATACCATTAGAGAATTGGGGTTCTAACTTTCCAGTGGGCGGGTTTCCTGAGACTGGAGTGGTGGATTTGGTGCCTTTGCTGGTAGACGACTGGGGACCTTGGCAGGACTACGTCGTGGCCGGTGGCGAGTACGATCCGGATTACGGTATACCGCGTGAGCTCGGTATGGTAACCGCCTCCGCGCCTCCTATTGTGGTAAACGGGGTAGTAGTAGTGCTAGTCGGGCATCAGCCCAGCTACGGTCAGACCCGAATCGAGAATGTACCAGGCGATATCATGGGATTCGATGCTGCTACCGGCGAACGGCTTTGGAAATTCCACGCAATTCCGCGCCCAGGAGAAGTGGGGCATGAAACCTGGCATAACGATGCGTGGCGATTTTCTGGAGACATCTCCACTTGGGCACCCGCTTCTGCTGACCCGGAACTTGGTCTGGTATACATGGTAACTAATGCCTCTACGGTGCAGTCCTATTCGGGTCATCGCCCTGGCGATAATCTTTTTGGTGGCAGTTTACTGGCGCTGGATGTCAAAACTGGAGAACGGCGCTGGCATTTTCAGATCCACCATAGTGATCAATGGAATTATGACCTACCGACCCCCCCAATGTTGATTGATCTTAACGTGGACGGACAAGCTATACCTGCGGTCATACAAAATACTAAACAGGGGCTAATCTTCGCTTTTAATAGGGAAACCGGCGAGCCGATCTGGCCGATCGAAGACCGGCCTGTAATACAAACTGAAGTGCCTGGTAATTACACCTCACCGACCCAGCCCTATCCAACTTGGCCAGAACCAGTGGACAGGATTATTCTTGATGGTATTACTGAAGAATTCGTCATCGACTACACCCCGGAATTAAAGGAACAGGCAATGACGATCCTGAATGGGTATCGAATTGGTGGGCTCTACGTGCCAGCGCTGCCGAACACCTACGAAGGTGAATATATCAACAATGTGGGTTGTCTGGGCGGCGGTAATATTATTCCACATCCTCCTGTTGCCGATCCGACTACCGGTATGATGTATAACTCCCATCGACGTAATTGTTTTGCTCCAGGATTTATGCGACCCACCAACGGAGTAGATAGAGATAATCCGAATTATCCGGAGCCTGGTGAAGGAGGGGCTACACCGAACAGTACTCCAACAACGGGGGTAACAGTCGTAGCCTGGTTGCCTGGAGGTGGCGGCGGACTTCCCACGATTGATGGGCTGTCTGTCTTTAAACGAATGAACAATCAACTTACTGCGTACCAGATGAACTCAGGTGAAAAAGCCTGGTCCTTACCTATCGGTGAAACGCCTGATAACATTCAGAACCACCCACTGCTGGAAGGTATCGAGGTTCCTAATATTGGCGGCACCGGTTGGTCGATTCAAATGGTAACCGGTGACATTCTGGTTCAGACACGTGCGTTAAGCGAGGGTATGGCGCAAATGGAACCCGATGCACCTTTGACTCTGAATGCGCGCGACAAGATGACGGGTGAGATGCTTGGCAGTGTTGAACTGCCAGCACCGGGGCAGTATGGGATGATGACCTATTCGCACAATGACAAACAGTACATCGTCGTGCAAGTCGGAAGCTCTAGGACTAACTATCCAGGCGCTCTCGTCGCCTACAGTCTCCCGAATTAACAACTGCACAGTCCCCGCTAGGCTTTCTGGCGGGGGCTGCCTTATTTTGATGCAATGCAATTTCAGTCCACTTCTTATGATCTAACCGATTCTGCTGAGACCCAAGAATTCTTTCACAGTCGCGGTTGGACAGATGGTTTTCCGATCGTGCCGCCAACACCGACGGCAGTGCAAAACTGTCTCGAATGGGCGCGAATGCCTGCTGACCAACTCATAGGGATCGAGCCGGTAAGGGGGTGCGCTATTGTGGCAGAAAAGCTAGCTATCAACGCTGTTATGGCAGGCTGTCTCCCGATACATTTCCCGATTGTTGTTGCAGCCTGGAATGCCATGCTACAACCTCAGTTCCTGCTGCACGGAGCCACTGCGAGCACAGGAGGTTGTGCTGTACTTGCAATCTTGAATGGTCCAGTTCGCCTGGAAATCGATGCTAAAACTGAGTTCAATGTGCTCGGTAACGGTGCCAGAGCAACCTCGGTGATCGGGCGCGCCATTCGACTCGGATTAATCAATATTTTGAATGTGAGTCCGGGGGCCATTGATAGGTCCACATTGGGACATCCTGGCAAAGTAAGTTATTGTTTCGCCGAAGACGAAGAGGGGACTAACTGGCAATCTCTTGCGCTGTGCCGAGGTATACCTCTACAAACTTCTGCTGTTACTGTCTTTGCTTCTGGCGCCCCACGACAAATCATGAACGAGTGGACCAGTGTACCTGAAGAAATTTTAGACACTTACGTGGCGGAGATTCGGGCCAATATGTTGAATTATTCCATTTGGGCCGGAGACTATGTAATCGTCATACCTAAACAGCATCGTGATTATCTGGAGGCAGCTGCGTGGACTAAAGCTGACGTTGCGCAATATATCTATGCGAATGCAAGGGTGAAAAGGTCAGAATGGAGCCGTGTTGGAAAAACGGCAGTGATTAGAGACAAAGGCGACGTCACGTATAATGCTTTGGTCGAGCCTGAGAACCTACTAGTAATAGCCGCTGGGGGACCGGCCGGAGGCTTCGGTGCAATCATACCCCCTTGGTTAGGCACAAAAAGTCGTGCCGTTACTATAGCCATTAACGCCTGTGTTAACTGTGACCGTTAACAAACAATCAGAGAAACATATGCCGGTACGAGTTCTAAACCCCACAAGCGAGGAAGCTGCCGCCGAACAGGGCGTATTGGCAGAGCGCCTTTCTACTCTGGAAGGGGCCACAGTAGGTTTCATTTCTAATGGTAAGGAAGGAACTGAACGTTTTTTTGCCTCTTTACATGAGTTACTTTGTAACCAATTCTCTGTTGCAGAAGTTGTCTTGCGCACAAAATCCAATTACAGCGCACCCGCTGAACAAACCCTAATTGATGAAGTCAGGAATTGGCATGCAGTTGTGACAGGGGTGGGAGATTGAGGAAGCTGTTCGTCGTGCAGTTTGCATGACGCGGTAATGGCAGAGCGNGCCGGTACTCCCGCTCTGGCAGTAATGACGGTAAATTTCGCAAGTGCCGCAGAATTGATGGCAAGAGTGCTGGGAGTGCCTGACTACCTTTTCGGTATAATAGCCCACCCTATAAGCAGNGCGACTGATGAAGAGCTAACAGCGCAAGCAAGCATAGTCACTGATTACATCAAGCAATTAATTCTTGATTAATATGATCAGAAAACCAAGCGCGTAATGCCGAAGCCTTTCCTNATTNTCCAACTTCGTCCTGAGNATGAAACAGCGGACAACGANTTCGAATCTATTACACATTACGGNGNAATTNAAAAATCGGAGGTNGTTCGAATAAGAGCCGAAAAATCGGGATTACCGAATATTGANCTGGACGACTATGCAGCGATTATNGTGGGAGGCTCGCCATTCAATNTTAGTGATAAGCAAGAACATAAGAGCGAAGAACAAAAACGCGTAGAGCTAGATTTTTATAATCTCTTCGATCGCATAGTGGAGCGTGATTTCCCTTTTTTGGGTTGTTGTTCAGGGAATGGGCTGNTGGGAAGTTACTGCGGTGCGTCGATTTCCCGTAAACACGGTGAGCCTGTTGGTGGTGCTGATATATTCCTAACCGAAGAAGGAAAGAGCGATCGGTTATTGAAAGGTCTTCCAAGTACGTTTCGCGTGTTACTTGGCCATAAAGAGGCTTGTGATTCATTACCACCCGAGTGCGTTCTGCTCGCTACGAATGACGCATGTCCAGTGCAAATATTTAAGCTAAAGAATAATATCTACGCTACTCAGTTTCACCCTGAAGGAGATTCTGAAGGATTTATTATACGAATACATGTTTACAAAAATTACGGTTATTTCCCACCTGGTTCGGTTCAGCAATTGATAGAAGCGGTGGAGGGGGAGCATGTACCGGAAGCTCAATCGATTCTGCGACGTTTCGTTAGTTTGTACCGGGTGTAAATAAGCAACCCTGTTTTTATCTTCCTTCTGATAGGAAATTAACCATAGACTTGGGCTTAATCTGTTATTACCCTGCTCTGGTAATTAGATATAAGGGTTAAGTATGAATCTTGGAAAAAAGTTAGGGATGCGGGTAGCCTCCGCCAGTATCTTGCTCCTTCAATTCTCTTGGAATACACCAGTATATTCGCAGTCTTCAGAAATGGAGCTGCTGGCATCACTTAGACCTGTTGACGATGCCATGTTAAGTGATCCATCAGAGCAGGATTGGCTTATTTGGCGCCGTAATTATGCAAGCTATGGCCATAG
>NZNL01000058.1 GCA_002694855.1 Gammaproteobacteria bacterium | reverse complement strand
GAACTTGACCGCACTATTCCAGCACCACGCTTTAACGACGGTAAAATAGATTTTGGGGGAGACGGAGTATGGAGCTTACCTTATATAAGGAATTTTGCAGATCGTATTGTCGGCGGAGATGAAAACTCCTCTGTGCCCTTCCTTCCCTGGACAAAGGCGATGCACGAATACAATGCTTCTAATAATGTCGCCTATGACCCCGAAGGATTTTGCTTACCACCAGGCGGTCCACGTTCCATGGGGACACCCTACCCAACAGAAATAATTCAGCATCGTGATCGTATCATTATTATCTTTGAAGGCGGAGGCCATGTATGGCGGGAAATCCATATGGATGGTCGCCAACATCCTGATAAGGAAACACTGAATCCCAGCTATTTTGGTCACTCAGTGGGTCATTGGGAAAACGATACACTGGTGGTTGATACGATTGGGTATAACGAAAAGACCTGGCTGGACTTCGGTGGCCACATGCACTCAGACCAACTGCATACCATTGAATACTTCACCAGACCTGATAAAAACACTCTTCACTATGAAGCCACTATTGACGATCCTGGCGCCTACACCGAACCCTGGACAATAGCCTGGGATATCAACTGGTCAGAGGGGCAGGAACTGGCTGATTATATCTGCCAGGAAAACAATAAATATTTAATTGACCTCGTTGACGATTTTGGAAATCCGTTTTTTGAAAGCACGCCAATCGCACGCTAGCACCGAAGCCAAATCTATTGGGATACACACGCCAGTAATGACCAAACTTCCACTGGGGTGGTGCATAACTCACCTCTAGTTCGAGCAGATAGATTTTCAATGTATCGACCATCAAACACTGCTATTCGATTTTTTCAAATTAGCTTTTAAGTATGGTGTTAGCAACTGTAATTATTAAGGCAGGGGAAAGGCTCCCCCACCCATAGTTATAACCGCACCTAAAAAAATGCTGTTTTGGGTGGGTAGAATTGAATTAATGGCGGGTTAGACATGGCAAAAAAAGCTTCTGTACTCTCTGACGTTCATATCAGGAAGCTCAAGCACTTTGGGGCTGCAAAGACAGCTTCCTGTTTGATTTCACATTTCCAATCTACCCCACTCGATTTTAGTGAATTAAAGAATAATCGATTCGTTACTGCGCCCTTTTATCTTACTAGTTTTCCTGAACACCCGGCCTACCCGCTTCAGTTACGTAAGTTTTGCGTATATTGATTGGAGCTCCGCGACTGGTTATATAGGGAACTGTTTTGTAATCCGCTTTCCATAAACTGGGTGTTAACGTAGCTGAAACATAACCGCGATTAGCATTATAAAATTTAACGTGTGGGTTGTTGGCTAATAAATCGCTACCATAATTTGTCATATCCTGGCCGTCTCCACCTGATGAAATGGAGGTGCCAATGTATTCCGAACCCACCACTTTTGAACTAGGTATATCAAAATCGAGTTTAAGGTCAGCTGCCCAATTTGAGTGAATATCACCTGTTAAAACGACCGGATTTGGAGTCGACACAGTGTCTAAATGTTCGAGAAGTTCTTGTCGCTCATAAGGGTAACCATCCCATATGTCCATTGGCCAGAGTCGCTCTCCTGCATCACTAACGCCACGAAGACTTGCCATCATGATTTGTTGGGCTAACACATTCCAGGTGGCTTCAGTCGTTGCAAGTCCATCGAGCAACCAATTTTTTTGAGCTTGACCCAAAGCACTGCGCGTTGGATCTTGGTGCTCGTCACAGCTAATTTTTCGGCCGTCACCACACGCTTGATCGTTTCGGTACTGCCGGGTATCTAGCACATGCATTTCCATAAGATTACCAAAACGAAGCCGCCTATGAATTGGCATATCCGGACCCTCTCTTCCAACGGGCAAACGTATTGGCATGAACTCATAATACGCTTGGTATGCATCTACTCTCCTACGAAGGAGCTGTTCAGGAGTCTGTTCATCCTCGGCTATCTCTCCTGCATAATTGTTGTCTACTTCGTGGTCATCCCAAGTAACCACCCAAGGAGCAGAAGCGTGAGCAGCCCTTATGTCAGGGTCTGATTTATAGGTGTTGTATCGATTTCGGTAGTCTTGCAAGGTTATTATTTCTGGTCCTTCGTGATTGCGCACCAGATTAGTTCCCCAACTTCTCTCATATATGTAATCACCCAAATGGATAATTAGATCAAACTCTTCGTCTGCCATATGTTTATAGGCTGTGAAATATCCGTGCTCGTATTGCTGACATGAGGCAAAAGCTAAACGAAAGTTTTCGTTGCGAGCAGACGCGGCGGGTGCTGTTTTAGTTCTTCCTATGGGGCTGGTAACATTACCCACTTGCCAACGGTAAAAGTAGACTTGATCAGAGTCTAGACCTCTAACGTCTGCATGGACTGAATGTCCAAGTTCTGGAGATGCTGCAATAGAGCCGCTTCTTATCACTCTATTGAAGCTATATGATTCTGAGATTTCATAATCAACTTGGACCGCCTGATCGACAGCCCCGCTTTCCATCATTACTTCTCGGGCAAGACGGGTCCAAAGGACTATGGAGTCTGGTGTCGGATCACCAGAGGCTACACCAAGGGTGAAAGGATCAGCCGACACACTAGTCAAGCGCCTGGCTGCACTATGAGACAGACTTGAAACACCAGCTAAAGCGAGAGAACCAAGCAATAAACTTGTTAATTCAGCATTTTTCTTTAAAAAATCACGACGTGACCATTTAGATTTCATATGCGGGCTCCTAAAATTTTCTATAAGATTTAAAATCTTAAGAAAACTTTATTGCCATTTGATTAATTTTAGATTTGGGTTGGCAACTGTAATTATTAAGGGTAATCGAGCCTAGGTGTTGATGAAACATGAACCGCTTTGTGCAAGGATATCGTTGCGCGCACATAGTTAGAGGATTTGAAGCCCTGTAAATATCTTATCGATTCAACTCTTCCGACTTCACAGCTCCAAATCCTTTAAGCACTTCACTTGCTGACGGGCCTGGAATACTTGTATCAAACCCAAAGAAGTTTGGCCTGTTTTCAGCGATGATGGCCAGGTCAAGCGATGTTTGCTCTCGAGCATTAAGCGCATTAATGTCAGCGCCTCGCTCGGCCAGTTCGCGAATTATGTTTGGTAGCGTTCTCGCCGCTGCATCATGAAGTGCAGTCGATTCTGTGAAGTCTGTGTGATTCAGATTCACACCCTGGTCGGCTGCTGCTCTCACTGCTGCTAGTGCCAGCTGTTCTTCACCAGCAGGGTCTGGATTGGCCTGAACATAGTAGCGTCCGCGAGTACTGTCTCCCTTGATGGCGGCTTGTACGGTAGTTTCGAATCCTCCAATCACTCGCGGTGTATAAGAATCGCGGTCCTCTCGATTCCTCGGTAGACTCCATTGTTCCTCATTGGTAAGAAGGGGGTCGGCACCACCATCAGTAAGGGCACGCATGATTTCCGCTTCTCGAAAACTGGCGGCTATCCAATATGGGGTAGCACCAACCAAAGGTGTTTTGAGTACCCAATCTTCACTCGCTCGCTGCACAGGGTTGGGTTTCAAAAGTCGCTCATTGGGATTTGCGCCGTAGACCAGGAGTGCGTTCACAGTATCGAGGTCGCCACGTAAAATAGCAGCATGCAATGCGCTATAACCAGCCTCCATCGCATTAGCGTCAGCGTCTTGCTCGAGGAGTAGACGGGCAAGTTCACCATGACTGCTGTGGGTCGCGACTACCAGCGGACTGGTGCCATTGCCAGCAAGACCATCTACGTCTGCTCCCGAGTTCAGAAGGAGGCGGGCCATCTCTATATGGCCTTGAGTAGACGCAAAAAGAAGGGCCGAATAACCACCCAGATTTTCCATGACTCCCTGATCGAATGCGCCGCCATTTGTCGCATCGACAAACATAAGCATGGGGCGCACCTTGGAGCGTGATTCCAGATTGGCTCCCGCTTCAATCAACGCTCTCGCAACTTCGACGTGACCCTGAGCCGCAGCCCACATCAGGGCAGTCTGATTACGTGAGCTTTCTCTGGCGTTGACATCTGCCCCTGCATCAATCAAGCGGTGCACGCCTTTGACCGTGCCAGAACGCGATGCGGTCATAATCGGTGTTTCATTCATATCCAAGGCGAGATTTGGATCAGCTCCCGCCGTAAGTAACTGTTCGATTAGATCACCTTGACCACTCTTGGCAGCGATATAGAGAGCTGAAGCACCTAGCCGGTTAACTGTATTGACATCGGCACCAGCTTCGATGAGAGAAGCCGCCATGTCGCTGTTCTCACCATACACTGCCCAGTGCAAAGCGGTTGCACCATCGGCCTGTTGCGTATTAGGATTTGAGCCGTCAGCCAGAAGCGACTGCACAGCTTCTGAATCCTGATTTCTCGCCGCCTCAATCAGGTCCACCGCAAACGCGTGGGTCGCAATGGTCGAGCTGACAAGCAGCAGTGCCAATAACGGTAGCGCCAAAAATCTACTCCACCGATGCCTGTTTGCTGTGATCATTTAGAACCTCACTGTTTACGACAGGTCCAGTGAACCTGTGCTGTAGGGCATCTCATTCACCGGAATACCCATCTTGTCCAACATGGTCAGATGCAGATTGCTGATCGGCGTGCCATTCGGAAAGCGGATGTGACGACCACCTTTAACAGTACCTGAACCACCACCAAACAGCGCCAAGGGTAGTCCCCGGTTGCTATGCAGGTTACTGTCTGACATACCAGCCCCATAGAGCAGGAGCGTATTATCCAGCAGCGAAGCATTACCGTCAGGTGTCGCAGCTAGCTTATCTAGATAGTAAGCGAACAGTCTTGTGTGGAATTCGTTGATCTTGGTGACCTTCTCATAAAGCACTGGATCGTTCCGGTGATGAGAAGTCGGGTGGTGCGAGTCGGGCACTCCAATCTCGGCATAGGTTCGGCCGGACAACTCTCGCCCTAACATAAATGTTATGACTCTAGTCAGATCTGTTTGATACGCAAGCACCTGCATGTCGAACATCAGCTTGGCATGCTCCTCATAGGTACCAGGAATACCTGCTGGCTGATCCACTTCGGGTAACTCCCGATTGCTTTGAGCTTCAGCTATTTGAATGCGTCGTTCTACATCTCGAATTGAATCCAGATACTGATCTAGCTTGGCGCGATCACCAGCGCCTACTCTACGGTTAAGTTCGCTCACTCGTTCGGTTACGGCATCCAGTAAACTCTTGTCCTTGCGAATACGCTGCAGCCGCACCTCCGAATCGGTAGTGCCGGTATCTCCGAATAAGCGTTCGAACACAACTCGAGGATTGGTTTCCATCGGCAACGGTGTGTAAGCATCACGCCAGGCAATGGTGCTGGTGTATTGGCAGCTAAAACCGATGTCACAGGAACCGAATACATCGTTCTGGTCCAGTGCCAGTTCTAGCGAGCTGAGTTGGGTCTCGCGGCCGAGCTGGCGGGCCACCATTTGGTCAAGTGACACTGATGCCTGAAGGTCAGACTCGGTCCGCGCCGGGATCGCCCCGGTGAGAAAGCGGGTCGAAGCGCTGGCATGTACTCCTGCATTACTGCGTGGTCCGTCAAGTCCGGTGATCACTAACATGCGGTCGTGATAGGCGACCATGGGCTCCATGATTCGGGTAATCTCGAAACCGGCGCCCTCGGTGGCAGGTGTCCACGACTTCATGGCCATGCCATTTGGTACGTAGACTACGCCGAGGCGTTTTGTAGGTTGCGCCACTTGCGCTGAAGCAGACGAGAGTGCTGGTACCATGCTGTCGAGAAGCGGCAATGCTAAACTGGCTCCGAGTCCCCGCAGCACTGTGCGTCGCGGTAAATTTTTCTTAAAGATATTCATAGCTCAGTTCTCCGCATTTGAAATGGCGTGCTTTCGACCACACCGAGAATAATTGACGACCAACGATAGTCTTCTTCCGAGGCAGCGCGAACAACTGCACGCACCTCCGGCATGTCGTAGTACTCGAGACTGCGCCCGAGAGCGAATCTCATCAGTTTTTCAGTTATCGTGCCGACCAGGTCATCGGGCCGCTCGAGTAGTAAACCCTGCAGGCCGTCCGGACCATCGAAAGTGTTGCCATCGGGGAGCAGCCCAGAGGCATCGATCGGTTGACCGGCGAACTCGCGTCGCCATTTACCAACAACGTCGTAGTTCTCCAAAGAGAATCCAATCGGGTCCATAGCAGCATGACAAACACGGCAAGCCGGATTCTCCCGATGCATGACCATTGCTTCGCGCATGGTGAGTATCTTGCCATCACTACTTGTCTCCAGTGCTGGCACATTAGGTGGTGGCTCTGGCGGTGGTCCACCGAGTAAGTTTTCTAACACGAACTTCCCTCTCAACACTGGCGAAGTGCGGTTTGGATAGGAGGTCACCATCATCAAGCCGCCATGTCCGAGTAATCCGCCACGCTGGTTACCATCGACAGTCACCTTCCGGTAACGGCTACCGTAGACACCAGGAATGCCATAGTGTCGCGCCAATCGCTCATTGACGAAAGTATAGTCAGCNCTTAGTAGATCAAGAAGGCTGGCATCGGAGCGGATTTGATCGTCAATGAACAATTCTGTCTCACGTTGCANNGCGGTNCGGAGGTTTTCGTCGAATTCNGGAAAAGCAGCGGGGTCTGGATAGAAGTCNTCGAGATTACGCAGGTAGAGCCATTGCCCGACGAAATTCTTGATGAAGGCGTCCGCACGCGGATCGGCCATCATTCGTTGTACCTGCTGTTCGAGCATGCCGGGCTCTCTTAATGCACCACGTTCGGCCAGATTCAACAGCTCGTCATCTGGCGGGCTACTCCAAAGAAAGAAAGACATTCGGGAAGCGAGCTCGATGTCAGAGATAGCGTACATAGCTCCGGGTTGTGCATCGGCCGGATCCTGTTCGATTCGGAACAAAAAGTCGGGGGAAACTAGTACCCGCTCCAAAGCAAATTGAATACCCACTTCGAAGCCACCATCTAGCCTCCCTTGATTGTAGAACTCCACCAACCCCTGAACGTCACTTTCGCTAACAGGACGGCGGTAAGCGCGTCGTGCCAACGAGCTTAATATTTGTTGAGCACAGGCAGGCTCTTCATCCAGATTTGCCGGAAGACAGGAGAAGATTCGTCGCCGACTGGGTGTGTCACCGGGTCCGTCTACCGACAGCGGGCCTTCGATCTGGATACTATCCACCGCTGGATTTGCATCTGGCAACTCGGTTACTGCCAGGTGATAGCCGAACAGGCGTGGTTGCTGTATACCCTCGTTCTCCCACATTTCGCGCGGAAAGGTCGCGCCGATAACACGCGGGCCAGCCTTTACATTCACCTGAATTTCGAAGCCTTCTTCAGCGAAGGCCATCATAAATTCTTCCCAGGCATCGTTGCCTCGGATATTGCCCGCATAACTGTAAGGTGCAGGTGTGCCAGGTGCATCACCACCAAAAGCGAAAGTCTCCAGATGCTGACCATCGAGGCTAAGTTCCACCTCGTGAGGTTGGTCGTATCCGCGCACGAAATCCACATAGTTGGTTTGCAGATTGAGTGTAATCCGATATTCGCCGTCAACCGGGAACATATGCTCGATGGCGGCTCCTCCGCGTGAGCCGAATGGCAACTCCTCACTAAGCCGGTCGTCCTGAATCAGGTTTAAAGGCACCTCGTAAGTATTGATAGATGCGCCTCGGGGTGTCGCTCCCACCGCAAGCTCAGCTATTTTATGCGCAGCGGAGACATAACGCTCCACGCTTAACGGAGATAGGGCGAGAACGTCGGCGTTATTGTCGAAGCCATATTGGTCCGGCGCGTCCGTGGGGATCAAACCGGCGACGTCTATGTCGAGGTCAAGCAGATCGCGAACCGAGTTTTGATATTCTGTCTGATTGAGCCGATGGAACGCCTGAGTGCGACCAGGATTAATCTGTGTCGACGCAACACGGTCGAGCTCGTTCTCAAGAAATGTGCGGAAGCCATTATAGCTCTCTTTATCTGGTCGCGGATAATTTGGAGGTGGCATCACACCTACGCGAAGCTTCTTGATAACCTTCTCCCAAACCTCGGGGTTTTCAGCCAGGTTTGACACGTCTTCAACATCGAGGGTCAAGCCGAGATTGCGCAGTTGTGTAGTCTGCAGTCCTTCGTTGGGTTGAGCCACTGAGTTGACGACTGCCTGGTTGTGACAGATTACGCAGTACTGGTCCAGCAGTGCCCGATTACTTCCAGAGACGGATTGGTTCTCCAACTCCGCCGCCAAAAGGAGGCTTGATGCTGCCATGCAAACGCTGAATAGAGATATTCTTTTCATGTTTTTTCCGATTGAATCTTGCGCCTGTGATTCAAATCAATAAATAGAAGCAATTGAAATCTGAGACCGGCCTAATTGTTACGTCCAGTAGGATTCTCAACCGTGCCACATTCTTCCCCCAAATAACCATTTCCGCCACAATAGCTAGAGTCTTGAAGCTGGATCAGAATGCCATCGGGGTCGGTAAAATACAGTTCAGGAGTGCCTTGCTGAGCACCACCTCGATCTGGACCACGCATCGTCACATAGGCCTGTAATGGGCCGTTCGCTGAGCCAGCCTCTCCCAATATGCTCAATCCATAGCCTTCGAGCAGTGAGAAAATACGATCCACATCAAAATCATCGACAGCCATAGAGGCATGATGAATACGTCCAGATAAAGGAGGCACCTGCGCCAGCGCCAGGAACTGCTTACCTGATCCAACTCTGAGTACTGGCATTGCACCTTGATAGGTGTCGATAGCTAAACCGAACACTCGTTGATACAACTCGACGGAACGTGCCTGATCTGACACGAAGAGTGTAAAGTGATTGAATTCTTGCAAGGTAATTAGCCCAGCACTAGGCGCAGGCTCTGGAGCTGCCAGACAGTCTTCGCCGAGCAAACCCGCACCTCCACAATAAGTTGTATCCTGCAATTGCACAACGATGCCATCCGGGTCGCCAAAATAAAGTTCAGGACTGCCATCAGGCGCACCGCCAAATTCTTCACCACGCATTCTTACCCGCGACTGCATTGCCCCGGATTGTCCACTGGCCTCAATACCGTTTTCCGCAAGAATCTGCACAATTCGTTCATCATCGAAATTATCTACAGCGAGACACAGGTGGGTAATTCGTGGATTATCACTGGCATTACCGCCCAGTGCTATGAATTGTGGCCCGTCACCAACTTGCAAAACTATCGTGCCGCCCTGGCGTGCTGCAATAGGCATACCGAACAGACCTTGATACCACTCCAGTGATGTGGCTGGGTCAGACACAGCGAGTGTCATATGGTTAATTCCCTGTACTGGTATTGGTGGCGCAGAAACTGCAGCCGCAATGGCCGCATTGTGAGTGCGGCCCATGGTGCCGTATCCCGCAACCGCCATAACAGCGAGCGAATTTAGGAAAGATCGTCGACTTATCTGTCGATTTTTGAAAGCAATCTTTAGCCGATNAATGTCTGAATCCATTACTCACCTTCTCCTGAATCTGATTTGAATGGTAGCTCTCCGCGCTTTCTAGAAACTGGCAATAGCGTGCTCAGAAAACATGGCAACACTTGTCTGACTGATTGCCTCGAAAACCCTGANAAACTACTTTAAATTANGGCTTTATAGTAACAAATGTAAAGGTTCGNCTGGCTTCTGCATAGTTGTTTTCAAAATGATTTGAAAATCAGGTATAAATGTAGAGGTTAGTTGTTACTAAAAATGTTACAAATTGAGACGTCATGCTATCTGACCCCNTAGTATTCTAGGGCTTGCAGCCTCTTGAGATGAGAATAGGTACGAGTGGGAAGAGACGTCCATTAACTTGATAAAAAGTAAAAATATAGTCCTCAGGAGACTCTCATGTTTTTGTTTGAAGAATTATTCATTAAGGAAGGCTTTCNATTACACGCCGCAGTGCGCCGGATGGTGCAGGCTATATGCCTGACCGCTATAACAACGTTATCGCTAACAGTCTCCGCTCAGCCTCTTAGCTCGTCTGGCACAATCGAAGGCAGGGTGCAAAGNAGCGATGGNAATGAAGCNGGAGTTTGGGTTATNGCAGAAACTGATGACCTNCCCACTCACTTTGNCAAGATTGTTGTCACTAATNATGAAGGACGTTTNGTATTACCTGAACTCCCGGAAGCCATGTATANAGTCTGGGTGCGAGGTTATGGCCTGGTAGACTCGGACCCGATTTTTCTCAGGACCGGTGCCGAAGATGTATCTCTCAGAGTATTTCCTGCAGGGGATCCCTTGCTGGCCGCNCAGGTCTATCCAGCCAATTACTGGTACTCGNTGCTAGAAGTGCCGGATGCANACCAGTTTCCCGGTACCGGCCCGAACGGCAATGGTATCTCCGAGCGTATGCGTAGCCAGAAACAGTGGATTGACATGACAAAACAGGGTTGCCAACTCTGTCACCAGCTCGGCAATAAGGCCACTCGCACGCTGGATCACCTTAGCCATCTCGGCTTCGAGTCCAGCATCGAGGCATGGAGATATCGCATTTCCATGGGAATCCGAGGNGCCTTCATGGCTGGTTTCGCTAATCGTTTCGGGNCCCACGGCATGGAAATGTATGCAGACTGGACCGATCGAATAGCAGCNGGTGAAGTTCCGCCGACACCNCCACGCCCCAGTGGAATTGAACGCAATGTCGTTGTTACCCANTGGGACTGGGGTAATGAGTCCTCCTACATCCACGATGAAATAACTACTGACAAACGCGATCCAACTATCAACGCCGGTGGAAAGGTTTACGGTGTCGATGGCGGACACGGTGCATTGCTGGAGTTGGATACGGAAACCAATGCGTGGCGTGAGATCGTGATTGCAGTGAAAGATAATTCGGACAATCCGGCNNTGACGCGATTCGCCCAACAGTTCCCAGTCCCTTCTGCTTACTATGGCAATGAGCCNNTGTGGCAGCGGCCCGCGGACCCACACAACCCAATGCTCGATGAGCTGGGTCGTGTGTGGATGACCACCAAGGTGCGCGGCAACAATCTGCCAGAGTGGTGCCAGGAAGGATCGTCCAACAAATATGTTCAGTACTATCCCTCCAGAGGNAGCTCCCGCCANGCTTCTTACTATGATCCAGCCACNGAAGAGTTCGGATTGATTGATACCTGTTTTGGCACCCACCATCTGCAGTTTGGCTTCGATGAGGANCGTATGCTGTATTTCAGTGGNGGNGGTGATGTCATAGGTTGGATTAATACTCGTCAATATGACCTTACCGGTGACGAACANCTCTCTCAGGGTTGGTGNCCCATGGTGGTAGACACTAATGGGGACGGCCGNATTACTANGCCCTGGAANCAACCCGTTGGTGCNCTTCGCAGTGAAAACGAAGGTGGGGGNGGAGAGCAACTCGGCGACNTTNANCCAACTCTCGATACCCGCATGAGCCCAGGCAGCTACGGCATNATCGTGGACCCTGTGGACAACGTGGCCTGGGGNGTTGGTACTGAATTTCCGGGCCGAATTTACCGNATGGACATCGGCAACAANCCCCCTGAAACTTGCATAACTGAAGTCTACGAATTGCCTGTTATCGATGGCGAAGTGCAAGGATTCGGACCACGCGGTCTCGATGTCGACAAGAATGGCATAGTGTGGACTGCGCTTTCTGGCAGCAGCCATCTGGCCAGCTTCGATCGCAGCAAATGTGAAGTGCTGAATGGTCCGTCGGTTGTTAATTCTCAACANTGTCAGGAAGGTTGGACCTTGTATGAAGTGCCAGGTCCGAACATGAAAGGCACTGATGTGAAGGCCGATTTTCATTACTACAACTGGGTGGATAACTACAACACTCTGGGTCTNGGTGAAAATATCCCTATTGCTACCGGNTCAGGATCGGACTCATTGCAAGNACTCGATCCAGAAACCGGCGAGTGGGTTTTTATGCGTGTNCCTTATCCTCTAGGATTTTATTCCCGTGGCTTGGATGGNCGCATCGATGACCCTGACGCTGGCTGGAAAGGTCGTGCAGTATGGGCTAACTATGGAACCAACTTCAATTGGCACACGGAAGGCGGCAAAGGTACGACCAGTAAGATGGTGAAATTTCAGACTAGACCTAACCCCCTTGCCAATTAATGAAGTTGTCGTCTTTCAAGTCTGCAGTCATTTGTCTGTTCATACTTGCAGGTCAGGTATTTGCGCAACCGCTTGACAAATTAGGCAATGATTCTTCTGAAACTGTATTTAATAACGCGCGCATCATTGTCGGTGATGGCACAGTTATCGAACAAGGATCTATTCTGGTTCGCGATGGGACAATCTTAGGAGTAGGTCCTGCTTCCAGTTTGGATATTTCGGACTCAGCAATTANCNATGATGTAAACGGCAAGACGATAATTCCAGCGCTGGTCAATACCCATGCTCACCTCGGATGGGAAGCTTACGGTGANTGGGGTTCACAATATTTNACTGAGGAGAATCTNACCGACCACCTCTATCGTCATGCCTACTATGGTGTGGGGACAATTATATCCACGGGTAGCGACAAGGAAGATGTTGCCAATCGAGTAAAACTGGAGCAGCTAAGAGGGAATATCGGTGGAGCGCGTTATCACCAATCACCAGGCATGGGTTCGCCAGGGGGCGGTCCCAATCCGCGCTTTACTGAAGATCCCGACTACTGGGGAGTAAATCCCGTTGCCGATCCGGAGCAAGCAGTGCGAACTGTCAGGGAGCTAGCTGGGCAAGGGTACGGTATTGCCAAGATATGGGTGGATTCCAGAGATGAAAGGCGTGGTGCACAGGTAAAACTGGCCCCTGAAATCTATCGAGCAGTATTAAATACCGCATCGAACTACGATATGCGAATCATAGCCCATGCCACTACTCTGGCAGATCACAAATCTCTGGTTGGCTTCGGCAATCGGCGATTCATTCACATGCCCTACGATACCCACGTGGATGATGAGTATCTGGACATGGTTCGAGAGAACAATGTCTATATCGTTCCTACTCTGGGAATGATCACCAAGCGCGAGCCATACTACATACCAGCATTTCAGGATCCATTCTTCAAGGACCAGGTTCCGCCCTTGGTGATTGAATCGCTCAATGCGGGCTACTCGACGCCACCGACAACCAGAAGCGCAGCGGCTGAAGAGCGGTCAGCACAAATGGCCAGCAATCTATTTAAACTAAAAGATCACATCATTCTCGGCACCGATGCCGGCGCTGTTGGTGATTATTTCGGCTACGCTGATCACGTTGAACTCTCACTCTTCGTGCGCATGGGCATGACTCCATCGGAATCAATCGTGGCTGCAACTTCACGAGCCGCCAAAGCATTCGGTTTAGATGATGTGGGCGTATTGCGAGCAGGAAAAGCGGCAGACTTCGTCATTCTGGACGCCGATCCGTTGGAAGATATTAGCAACACCCGCGAGATCAACGAGGTATATCTGCGGGGTAAACGCGTGGATCGGGCAGGACTAAGCGAGCGATGGACACTGGAGAATTGAACTAATGCAATTTCGTAAAACTCTTGCTTCTAAATATATAGGGGTCTGTTTTTTCTTTTTTAGTCTAAGCGCTCTCGCCCAGCTCGGCAGTACCAATGGTGAATGGCCCAGTTATGCATCCGATGCCGGCTCAACGAAATACACAAGCCTTAGTCAGATCAGCAGAAGAAATTTCGAGAATTTAGAAATCGCCTGGCGCTGGCAATCAATCGACGTTGACCTGGATTTCGAAGCATTGTTAGGTCTCGATGCGGATGTAGGATTCGGTCGATTGCAGGCAACACCTCTCATGATCGATGGTGTGTTATATATGATTACCGCTTTGAACCAAGTCGTCGCCCTGACCGCCGTCACCGGTGAAATGTTATGGGCCTACGATCCTCAGGTCTACATGTCAGGTGCTTCGAACAGCCCTCTTGGTTTTCATCATCGGGGAGTTGCCTGGTGGAGCGACGGTGACGACTCACGAGTGCTCGTTACCACCAATGACGGTTACATCATTTCCTTGGTTGCTGAAACCGGGGAAGTGGATACAGCCTTCGCCGGCGGGCGAATTGACATGACCGGTGGCATTCCGAGGGCTGAACGCGATGTACTCGATTATACAGGTGCGCAGCCTCTGGGAGGGGTATCGCCTCCTACGGTTGTAGGAGATGTATTGATCGTTCAGCACATCACTTCAAATCGTCCTCGCTTCAAGGAACGGCCCCCTACCTGGGTCCGCGGTTATAACATCCGAACGGGGGAACTGATCTGGGTCTTTCACACGATCCCACAACAAGGTGAATTCGGAGTAGAAACCTGGCAAGAAGAATCCTGGCGCTATACCGGTAATGGAGGAGTATGGACCCAAATGAGTGCCGATCTTGAGTTGGGCTATGTCTATCTCCCAACGGAAGCATCAACCAATGATTTCTTCGGCGGTCATCGGCCTGGTGACAATCTATTCACCCAAAGTCTGGTAGCACTCGATGCCAGCACGGGGGAAAGGGTCTGGCATTTCCAGATGATTCACCATGGTCTCTGGGACTACGATACACCAGCGGCACCCAATTTGATTGATATCACCGTAGACGGCAGGGAGATCAAGGCGATCGCCCAGGTCACCAAACAGGGTTTTACCTACATGTTCGACCGTGCCACCGGAGTACCAGTGTGGCCCATCATTGAACGGCCAGTACCCCAAAGTACCATACCAGGAGAGAGGGCTTCTCCAACTCAACCCTTTCCAACTAAGCCACCGGCATTTACTACACAGGGACTCACCGAGGATGACCTGATCGATTTCACTCCGGAACTNCGCGCACAAGCCCTAAGCACATTGGAGAATTTTACCTACGGCCCACTGTTTACTCCGCCCAGCCTGCCAGGCGATGGCAACATCGGTACGATATTGATGCCGGGTGCNGGTGGTGGTGCNAACTGGCCAGGAGCAGGCATCGATCCTGAAACTGGCGTATTGTTTGTTCCCTCATCGAACGGCCCTACNGTGCCTTTCATGGGTACGATGGAAGCGGATGAATCCAACTTCAATTACTTTCGTTTGAACTTNCGGGGCGTACCCGGGCCTCAAGGTCTGCCGATTCTGAAACCACCCTATTCCACCATCACCGCTTTCGANATGAATCGAGGAGAAATTCTGTGGCAGGTTGCCAATGGTGACGGATCTGCACGAGTAGAAAATAATCCAGCGCTAGAAGGGATTGATCTGCCTTCGCTGGGTGGTGGAGGTCGGCATCCTGTACTGGTGACATCCACGCTCTTGATTCATGCGCAGTTAACAAGTGATGGACCTAAACTGATTGCTAGAGACAAANCAAATGGAGATGAACTTGCTGCAATAGTTCTGCCGGGGAATCCCAGTTCAGCACCAATGAGTTTTTCAATCGAAGATAGGCAATACATAGCAGTNAGTATTGCGGGTCAACCGGCGCCTGAGTTGGTTGTCTATGCATTACCTTAAGGCAGTTAGGATAAGACAACAAAANACCACATCGAATTCAGGAACTGAGTCACGATTAGATCAACNAAAATTACAACAGGAAAACATCGATTCCGCCCCTGCTTTTTTATATACGCTACTTAGCTAATCCCNCTCAGGGGCATCTCCAATTGTTCTATTTGGTTCTATCCCGGACTATGTAATACTATTTTGGACGAACAGATGAAGGCTGGAAAATCAAACATCAAACTTTGTATCGGGATACCTTGGATTATTAGTGATGAAGCAAATAACACTCAGAGCTTTAGCGTGTTGCTTTTTAATATCGCAGTTGCAAGTTGAAGCCTTTGCACAGCAAGACGGGGATGACCAGCAAGCTGAAAATTCTGGCGGAGTCATCGAGCGTTATGGCCGTAACGCAGCGAATAATTTAGGTTCTGTCATAGCAGANCCCGATTCAATCCCATTGCTCCGTGATTACTCACCAGTAACCGATGAAATCTTGCAGAATCCACCNGACTCCGATTGGCTTACCTGGCGACGAACGTACAACAATCTCGGCTTTTCTAACCTGGATCAGATAAATCGGGAGACAGTTTCCGGTCTTNAATTAGCCTGGCATCAACCAGTTACGCCCGGAAACAACATGCCGACACCTTTGGTCCATGACGGCATTATGTTTCTCTATAGCGCTGGCGACGTGGTATTGGCGCTGGATGCTACCANCGGAGAAATGTTATGGCGTTACAGCCACGANGGNAATGCAGTAACCAGTCATAAGTTCGGCATAGCGCTGCATGAGAACAAAGTACTAGTACCGACATCAGATTTGCATATGGTGGCCCTGAATGCTCGTTCCGGAGATGTTATCTGGGATCATGCTATCGAAANCGGTNACAATACAGGCTATCAATTGCGCAGNGCACCTACGGTAGCCAGCGGTCAAGTCATCCAAGGCATGGCTGCGTCTTTTGTGCCTGCCGGTGGATTCATCATCGCCATCGACCTGGAAACAGGAAGAGAAACCTGGCGCTTTAATACGCTAGCAAGACCTGGGGAACCAGGCGGTAATACCTGGAACAATATACCGTTGGAAGAAAGGCAGGGCGGCTCNGTCTGGAATACTGGCGCATACGATCCCGAACTGGACCTTNTCTTCTACGGNGTGTCTCCTACCTATAACACCGGCCCTTTACTNTACCCACTTGGGATCGAAGGNGTTAGTAACGANGCNNTGTATACCAATGCCACTTTNGCGTTGCGNCCAGATACAGGCGAACTCATTTGGTATTACCAGCACGTTGCTAATGATCAGTTTGATCTAGATTGGATTTTCGAACGGTCAATCGTCGAACTAGAAATCGAGGGGGAAATGAAAAAGGTAGTTGTTACGGCGGGCAAGCCGGGCCTAGTCGATGCCTTGGATGCAGTAACTGGACAATATCTCTTTTCCGTCGATCCCGGGTTACAAAACCTATTCAGTGCAATAAATCCAGTTACCGGTGAGAAAATCACTAATCCCAATGTTTTTCCTGATGCGGAAGAAATCCGAACCGTTTGCCCTTTCTATCAGGGTGGGCGCAATTGGCATGCGTCTTCAGTAAACAATGAAACTGGTTTTCTATTTGTACCCATGTTCGAAGTTTGTATGGACACGCTTCTGGACGGTACCGGTACCTTGCTCTCTAGCGGCCTCGGGACAGATACGGTGCCGGTGCCTGGCACTGATGGCAATTATGGCCGATTACAGGCCATCGACCTAAAGAACAGGGAGCTGGCGTGGCAATATCGACAAGAAGTAGTGCCGGCATCTGCCAGTTTAGCCACAGCCGGAGGCCTGGTATTCCTGGGATATCTTGATCACGGCTTTAAGGCATTCGATCAACAAACAGGCGATGTCTTGTGGGAGACACAACTCGATGCGATCCCTGCCGCATTTCCTATTACTTATAGTGTTAATGGAAAACAATATATCGCGATTGTAGCTGGGCAGCTCAATTTGCATACGGGTATCTGGTTAGGCTTAATGAATCAATTTACTGGTTTTGTGCCAGAAACCCCTGGCGCGGCCGCGCTGTGGGTTTTTGCTTTGGAGTAATTAGAGTAGTNGAAAAATAAGGCTAACAGATGTTTGTNAGCTCTCTTTATTTTTATGNAGATACTNTCAGTGCCCAGCGAGAAGCGGCGTCGAGAGCTCAGCAAAAAGCACTGTTGAGATATGAAGCCCAAGCAGCNCCAAGTAAGCAACAAGCTCTTTTATTTTATTGTGCNGCGTCAAGCTCACGCAGCAGCGCGGCAGTTCTAGGGCGAGGTCTAAGGGTGCGAGTCGCTACGTCGAGCGGGGTCTGGCCGCGTTTGTCTTCTGCCATAGGATCGGCACCCTGGTCAACTAAGAACTGTATTAGCGCGTTGCCGGACACATTGGCAGCACCGTGAACAGCCGTCTGTCCACTCCGATCCACCGCATAAATGTCAGCACCGACATCGAGAGTCAACATCTCGACNGCTTCCAACAGCCTATCCTCCGCTACCATCCGCGAGTCAGTTTGTGTTAGACCNGCTGCCACCATGAGCGGTGTCACGCCATAGGCAGACCGCAGCTCCGGATCGGCACCAGCTGCCAGTAACGCCCGCATCATTTCGACATCACCAAGACGCGCTGCGAGCCAGAAAGGCGACGCACCGTTATAGGCTTCGCGTCCTACGTAGTCGCCCCGCCGGAACGGGAGCCCGTCAATCAGCTGCGTGTTTGGATCTGCACCATGCTCCAGGAGAGCTTCGAGCAACATCGGTTTGCGCATCTCTACGGCGTAGTGCAGAGAGGTCATTCCATACTGATCCGCTTGGCCCACATTAGCACCGTATTCCAGCAGNAAGATGCCAAGTGCTTCGTGGTCGCTCGTCTCTACCACCAATCGATAGTCGCTCCCGGTAATCGCGTCGATACTAGCAGCGGCAATCAAGAGNGGGCTAAGTCCCTCAGGCGTCGCCATGTTAAACGTTGCTCCCGCCTCCAACAGTAACTCTGCTGCCTGGATTGCGCCTGCGCGAGCCGCAAACATAAGCGGTGTAAATTCACCTTTCGAACGGGCGTCGATTTCTGCCCCCGCTTCCAGGAGCGCTCGCGCAGTGGCAGTATGCCCACCAGCTGCAGCCCACATGAGTGCAGTCTGACCGCTACTTACNTCGAATGCATTTGGATATGCGCCATCAGCCAGTAATTGCTCAACCGATTCTTTGCTCCCTGTTCGGGCGCAAGTCATCAAAGCNGTTTCGCCACTCGGCTCTGCAGTCTGGGCGTCGGCCCCACCCGACAGTAGCACGTCAACCATGCTCACACTGCCATTGCGACANGCCACCGAAATGGGCGCTACACCGAAATCATTAACAGCATTTACTGGGGCACCAGCATCAAGGAGATGTTTGGTTAGATCTACTAAATCCCAATGGGAAGNCCAGTGCAATACGGTAGCCCCATCTGGATGACTAGCATGCACATCGGCACCTTGTTCCAGTAGCACTAAAGCAGCATCTGAATCGTTGCNCTCGATGGCGTATAGCAATTCAGACTCCGCCGCCCGAACAATGCCATGTNCAAATAAAAATAGTGTAATAACGATTAAGCCTACGCGCTTCATTCGTGACCTAGTAAACACTTTCTGTAGCATTTGCGTTACCCAGTCAAAACGTTAAGGTTTCCAGTACTGTCCCCAAATTTGTCGAGCGGGACACCTAGCGTGTCGAACACATCAAGAAACAAGTTGGTGATCGGCATCTCGAGCTTTNGTGCATAGCGGANATGGAGCCCGCCCTTGATCGTACCATTGCCACCACCAACGAGCAGTGTTGGTANGTTGTGGTGATTGTGCCCATTGCCATCACTCATTCCNCTGCCATAGAGAATGGTGGAGTGATCCAGCAAAGACCCATCACCATCGATAGTGNTTTGCATGCGATCCAAGTAGTAGGCGAACANCTGAGCATGATATTGGTTCACCCTTATGAGTTTTTCGATTTTCCCTTCGTTCCCGCCATGATGTGATAACGGATGATGNGCGTCGGGGACNCCGATTTCCGGATATGCACGCTGACTAGTTTCGTGCCCNACCATGAAAGTGATTACGCGAGTCAAATCCGCCTGATAGGCTAGCAGCTGCAAGTCGAACATGATCTTGGCATGTTCCTCGAATGTCGAAGGCACTCCTGCAGGCTGATCAATAACCGGCAGCTCACGNTCACTCTGAGNCTCAGCCATCTGAATGCGTCGCTCGGCATTGCGGATTGCCTCGAGATATTCATCGAACTTGAGACGATCCCGATGACCTAGATCTCCCTGCAATCGCGCAATCTTGTCTNCCACAGCATCGAGAATGCTACGGTCCTCTTGGCGACGAGCACGCCATACCTCNGGATCAGTGCTTTCATTGCCACCAAATAACCGCTCGAATACCACCCGGGGATTATTTTCCATNGGAAGAGGGGTGGTCGCGCTGCTCCAGCACAGTGTATTAGCATAGGCACAGGCGTAGCCGGGATCACAGGACCCNACGTTCTCCCTGGACTCGAGTGACAATTCAAGCGAAGACAGCTGTGTGTGNGCGCCGAGTGCTCGCGCAACGACCTGGTCCATAGAAGTTCCCGCACGCAGGTCAGCACCCTCAGTTTTTTTNGGGTGCACACCAGTCAAATANGCTCCCGCGCCTCGCGCATGATCACCTGCNCCTTCACCAGGCCAGGCATCTCCCATCTTGTTAGAGAGTCCGGTCAACACGATCGTCTTATCCTGAAAGGGTGCTAGCGGCTCCATAGCCGTGGGTAACGCAAATGCGCGCCCATCTTCGGTTGGCGTCCAATGGGGCATATAGATGCCGTTCGGAACGTAGACGATACCCAGGCGTCGCACTGGCCGAGCTGCTGTCAACTCCTGAGCAGTCAAAGCAGGTATCATGCTATCCAGTAGGGGCAAGGCAACGGTCGCACCGAGCCCGCGTAAGAATGCCCTACGTGGTAAATGTTTCTTAGTAATTATCATAGCAATTGTGACCTCCTCATTTGGAACGGAACGCTCTCGACGATACCAATCACAAGTGATGACCAGCTATAGTCTTCGGCCGCGGCGGCCCTAACAATGCGGCGCACCGCGGGTGGGTCGTAGTCTTCAAGTCCGCGACCCAGCGCGTAAATTAACAATTTCTTCGTCAATGTAGCAACGAANCGTTCCCCATTGCCGAGCAGATATTCGCGAACACCATCTGGCCCTTCGAACGACGACCCGTCAGGCAATCTCGCAGACNCATCGATGAGCTCGCCAACATCATGCGTGCGCAAACCACCGATCGCGTCAAACGACTCGAGTGCAAGACCAAAAGGATCCATCCTCGAGTGACAGCTGGCACAAACCGGGTTCGCTCGATGGGCCTCTAATCGTTCTCTGACTGACCGGGGACTGATGGCATCGCTTTCCTCAAGATCGGGCACATCTGGTGGCGGGGGTGGTGACGGCGCGCCAAGTAGATTGTCTAGCACCCATTTACCACGCAGGGTGGGTGATGTCCGGTTGGGATATGAAGTCGCTGTCAGAATGCTNCCCTGTCCCAACAAACCACCACGCGGACTGTCGTCGAATGATACCCGGCGGAAGTGGTTACCATAGACCCCGGGTACTCCGTAGTGACGTGCCAACCTTTCATTCAAGAACGTGTAGTCGGCGGTTAGTAGCTCCAATACATTGCGATCGTCGCGAAGCTGGCTCTCAACGAACATCTCCGTTTCGCGGCGGAATGCTTCTCGCAAATTATCGTCGAANTCTGGAAATGCATCGGGATCAGGCTTGACTCCGGGNAAATTGCGAAGGTATAGCCANTGNCCAGCAAAGTTCTCGACAAGGGCTGATGACCTTGGATCGGCCAGCATCCTTCGTACCTGCTGGCGCAGCACATTTGGTTGACTCAGCATCCTCTGCTCGGCCAAAGCGAGCAACTCGTCGTCCGGAATGCTACTCCACAGGAAAAAAGATAAGCGAGAGGCCAACTCGACATCGCTCACTCGATACGCCATCGCTGGTTTAACATCAGTCGGCTCAGCCTCAATCCGGAAGAGAAATTCCGGGTCCACCAGGATCGCGCGCAACGCGCGCTGGATGCCGCGATCGAAGTCATCATCNGCTCGACCGCTCGCGTAGAATGTCATTAACTGNGCAAGGTCATCGTCGGTAACAGGTCGCCGGAACGCTCGTCGCGCTAATGAANATAGAATCTCCATGGCACAGAGCTGGTCACCAGCTATAGTCCCAGTCGGGTCGCAGATAAACCGANTAGCCCTAGTCGGCGTATCAAGTGGCTTAGTCGCGTTGAAGGGCCCGCTGATTTCAATACTACCCAGTGCCATTGGAGCATCACGGTCTCCGGCAAATTCGTATGATGCCGTCGACANATTCGGCTCAAGCACCCCCTCGGATAACCCGCGCTTTTCTGGAAAGGTGACCGCAATAACGTGCGTACCAGCTTTTAAGTCGAGCGTTAACTCCAGACCATCATCCGCCGTCTGTTCATAGACCGAGGCATCCATGATCGCCCCCCAAGGATTAATGACGCCATCACCACCGATTGTAAACTCGGCAATACGTGCCCTATCGAATCGCACCTCAATATCATGCGGCTCTGCAAGCCCTCGAATCTGATTTGCGTGCGTCCGCTGCAACCGGATCTTTACACGGTACTCGCCGTCCAGGGGAAAGTAGTGCCGAACTGACGCACCACCTCGCGTCCCNAACGGCTGCTCCTCACTCATGCGACCCTGCTGAATCATAGTCGGGCGCATGTCATAAGTCTGCAATGTAGGACGGAGNTCGGGATCGCCAACGGCAAGCTGGCTGATNTTCGCCGCTGCAATCATGTAACGCTCGAGCAGGCTCGGTGAAAGTGTCAGCACGTCACCTATNTTGTCAAAACCGTAGCCAGAATCGTCTGCAGGTAGATACTCACGTCCNTCGATCTCGAGCGCCAGCAAGTCACGGATAGCGTTGGTGTATTCGGCTCGGTTCAGCCGCTGGATGACAGGCCGACCAGGGTTAGGTACCGCCTCTGCGACCTCGTCGAGNGACATTTCGAGCCAGGTCGCCAGCCGGTCGTAAGTAGATGGCTCTGGGCGTGGGAGCCCCGGTGGGGGCATCTCTCTCGCTCGCAGTTTAAGTACTACCCGCTCCCAGACGCCGACCTCATCCACACGATGGCCGACCTGGTCAAGCGCAATGGTCTGCAGCGTGAAGTTCGCTGTCCGGGTCACATCATCGTGACAAGCGACGCAATACTGATCNAAAAAGGCGCGCTGCCATTCGACCGATACTGGAGCCTCAGCAGCATGCAGCGAGAAGGCGCTTGCAAGCCCGAGCACCATTCCAGAAAGCGTTATACATCGTTGCAAGTCGTATCTCTCCCCAATTCCTAGTGGTAACCCATATAGCCCTGAGCATCTGGGTACCACTTACAAAATCAGCCCTCTCTGACCCGACTAATTTGCATCGGGTTTGTNGCCCTTCCCTTCTCTCCCTTTCAGGTTTTAGGTTGTGAGTGAGTCCTATTCCTCAGCTTCGGCTACACGAAGCTCATTCATTCGTTCGCCGCGAAGGATATTGATCATGCCATAGTTGCCTTCATGGCAGCCATATTCATAAAGCTGNCCTGCTACTTTAGTAATTGGCATAATGGCAGTAATCTTGTCAGTAAAAGTGGAAGGATCTTCAAGAGTCCACTCATAATCAATCGTGACNGCGTTTACACGAGTAAATCTTTCAGTCAGTGTCTTGTCTTTTGCGTTTCCATACCGGCTGAAGCTAGGTATCAAGTCGGTAAAATTCNTAGTGACNACCACCAGAGTGTCGCCGTCCCANTAGCCTCTGGAATCACCGGACCANAAGCGAATATCGTCGTCGATAGCGTCACGGTCATCCAGCGGGACAATACGGGCATCATGAACCATTTCTGTCATTATTACGGCATGATCCNTGTTTTGAAAAATCTGAACATTCGCGTTGTAACCACCCCCAGCTAATGGAGGACCAGCGTTAAAGCCTATAAGACAGCGCTCAGACAAGCCGCGATCTTCTGGCCCATCCTTTCCAATTCCCCCGAAGAGAGCAATAACTGGACGCTCTCCTTCAACGTCCGGCCCCAGATTAGCGATATGCTCTGCAGAGCCTTCAACCCTCGCAGGAAGACGACCATTTCTCGGATAGACTATAAGTGAAGTGCGAACATTTTCACCGATACTGGCCGTTTNATACCAGAAANTGTTATAGCCGCCTGTACTTGAAGCTCCTGCTGGTGGGGCTACCGGGTTAACCACTAATTCGGCCTCGCGCGCATCCGCTGCTATACGCCTTTCCTCCTGACGGAGGCGATCCTGTTCAGCTTCTTCCGGAGTAAGAAACTCCTGNGTCCCAAAGCGATCAGGTCNCTNCATTGGTGTATTAGAATTAAAATTCCAAATTCCCTGCAAGTCAGGCTGGCCCCATTCCGTTCGTGGCGCTACATAATCATCAGCTGTCTGGGCAAAGGACAAGCTAATTGGCGCAAACAGAGTACAAACAAATAACAATAGTTTAATTTTCATAGCACTTCACCTTAGATTTTCTAGACTCGACACAAAAAAGTAGCGTTTTAAACAAAGGAGTTTAAATTTTTTGCCATCCGTTTTACATGAAGAATTAGAATAACTCCTGCGATCCTTTATTAGAATAAAACGTCAGTATTTAATCTTCCGAACCGTTCTGCAGTCGGTGTTCTTTTTCCCGCACACGCGCGCCCCTAAGGGTAGCAGACATCGCATAGTTGCCTTCATGGCAGGCGTATTCGTACGGAACCTGATCTGATTTAGGCCAGACCATCTCGCCACTATAGGAATCGCTATAGTCAGCATCTTCCACCGTAAAGCTGTAGAGCAATCCACCTTCTAATATTGGACTGAATCGCTCTATCACACGGCGATCAGCCGGTTGGTGGGGCTGATCCAGAAAATTAACTGTTTCCACCACCAATGTGTCATCTTCCCACCGGCCGATAGAATCTCCATCGAAAGTGGCGAGCGCCGAAGGATTATGTTCCTTATTCTTAATCCGGATTATCCGGGCCCAGTGCATCCACTCGATGTATAGCATTATGTAATCATCAGTCTGCACGATGGTTTTCAGATTGTTATAGACCCGCGGCGTTATGCGAATAGACGCAGACTGGTGGTAGATGCAGCGA
>NZNL01000057.1 GCA_002694855.1 Gammaproteobacteria bacterium | reverse complement strand
GCTGAGGGGCTAACCGATGTAAATGCTGCTGTCAGCGTAATTAACGAAGAAGAACTCGATTTAATCGGGCATAGCCATTATCAGGAAGCGCTAACAAGGGTTCCTGGATTTAGTGGTAACAGGAATAATGGCCAGGAAAGCTTGATGGCTATTCGGTCACCCGTTCTTACCGGAGCAGGTGCATGCGGAGCTTTTTTGATAGCTGAGAATGGTATCCCAGTCCGGTCTGCAGGCTTCTGCAACGTTAACGAGATGTTTGATACTCATTCCGAATATGCACAAAGTATAGAGGTTATCAGAGGACCAGCCAGTGCGTTTTGGGGCTCTAATGCGTTACATGGCCTAGTAAACGTTCGACTACCAAATCCAGGCGAAGTCGGCGAGCTGTCTCTAGAACGAGGGCCAAGAGGCTCATATCGAACAAAGGCTGCCTTTGGAACAGACAGTGGCAACTTTAAACAGTCTCTTTATTTGACCGGAGTGAATGAAGAAGGCTATCGCGATGACAGTGGCGTCGACCAACAAAAAGCATCTTGGTTGTATGAATACACGCTAGGAAATGGCATAAAAATGGAGGGTGGCTTCACTTTCAACAATCTAAATCAGGAAACCGCCGGTTACGTCGCTGGAGCCAAAGCATACGAAGACAGTGATAAAAGAGACACAAACCCCAATCCCGAAGCCTACCGAGATAGCCAAAGTATTCGGGTATGGACAAGATTTACCATGGAATCTGGAGATTGGGAGATCACAGCGACACCTTATTTTCGTGAAGTAAACATGAACTTTGTTCAACACTATCTGCCTGGGCAACCTATTGAAGATACAGAACATCGGAGTCTAGGAATTCAGCTTGCTGCTTATCGTGAACTTAATAATGACTCAAGTTTTTCGTGGGGAATAGATGCCGAAAGCACTGATGGAAGCTTAAAAGAAATGCAACCAAACGCTACCACAGGTTCACTCTTCGTGCGAAAAACCATCCCTCAAGGTATGCATTATGACTACGAAGTTGAAATAAGCCAGTTTGCATTGTTCGCCAATTATGACACTGCTTTGACAGATCGTCTGGATCTTTCCATCGGAGCCCGACTCGAACGAATAGACTATGAGTATGATAATCTAATGATAGATGGCCGTACTGATGCGCAAGGAGTCGCATGTGGTTTTGGCGGGGGCCGTTTTAGTAGACCAGCCGATCGCGATGATGATTTCAGCGATGTATCCCCAAAGATTGGATTAAGCTATGAATTAAATGAAAATCATAATCTTTTCATGAGAGCTCAACGCGGCATTCGTGCTCCGCAAGCTACTGAGCTCTATCGGTTACAAGGAAGTCAAACTGTCGCAGATCTAGACTCTGTGGAACTTGATAGCTATGAAGTGGCCTTACAAGGGGGCGGCAGCAACTGGGACTACTCTGCATCCCTTTATTGGATGGATAAGGAAAATGAGATTCTAAAAGACAGTGATCGTATGAACTTGAATGGAAGTCATACTAAGCACCAGGGTTTCGAGTTAGCTCTTGGATACGACCTGAGCGACACACTATCACTTCGTGGGGTTTTTAATCTGGCTGATCACACTTATGAAAATGATCTTGTATCTGGTGGAATAAATATTAACGGGAACGATATTGATACTTCTCCTAATCAATTTGGAAATCTTCGCTTAGTATATAAGCCTGCCAATAGCCTTCTGGCAGAATTAGAGCTGGTGCACATGGGTGACTACTATACTAACCCTGAAAACACGGCTTCTTATGACGGCCATGACCTCCTAAACCTTCGTGTACAGTATGATGTAAGTGACGACTTTATGGTCTATCTCAATGTCCTAAATCTGGCCGACGAAGAATATGCAGAACGCGCCGATTGGAGCGGTTGGGTTAAGGATCGATACTTCCCTGGCGAACCAATTCGAGCCTTCATCGGTTTTACTTGGAAATACCGATAGCAAATCGATCCCGATCACCTAACTTCCAGGATCTGCTGGACTATTTTTCTAGCAGCGATTCAGCGAACCCCAAACCTATCGCCCATCCTGATAAAGAAGTCAACAGGATCGCAAAAGAAAGTAGACAAGCTCTGCGCAAGGCAGCCGTGCTATTGCCTGTCACCAGACACCATCCCAACAAAGAAAGCAGTCTCGTACTCACAGTTCGTTCGGAAAATCTTAAGAGCCATGCCGGACAAATAAGTTTGCCCGGCGGAACAAAAGAGGATCATGACAAGGATGCGGTGGCTACTGCCTTGCGTGAAAGTGAAGAAGAAATTGGATTATTACCCCAACACGTCGAGATTATTGGCCAACTGGGAGACCTGGCTCTTCCATCGGGATTCTACGTTACCCCGATCGTTGGTATTATTGAGTCAAATCTTTCCCTTACTCCATCTCCAGTCGAGGTAGCTGACATATTCCAGGTTCCGCTAGAATTAATACTGAATGTTACCGCGTACACACAATCAACTATGAACTTTAATCATAAGGCACATGTAATACTTGAACTAAAATTCGAAGATTATCGTATCTGGGGAGCTACCGCTGCAATTCTCCACCACCTAGCTACCATGGTAACCAATCGAATTAGGTAACTTTCTATACGTGTGAAGCCCTAGCTAAGCACCAACTATCTATTTAATAACATCTAGATCCGTCTAACCTTATCCAGCTAAAAACTCTGAAAGGCGCACAATACGTGGGCTAACATCTTTTCATTGTCTGAATCTGTTTAAATGCCTAGAATGCAATCAATGTTTTGTTGGTACAACAATGCCTAAAAAAGCCCTAACGTCTAACAACTAACAGTCGAGTTAATCTCTAAGTAGTCTAGAAACCCCCCAGGGACCCTCTGAATAACTGTAGGTCGTAGCCTACAATTTTCATATATCTCCAACGCTCTATTCATTGCATAAATAAATGTATCTTGGTCAATTAATCCCGCGTTGTATTGATTAAAAGAATTCAAAAGGCTAATGATCCGAACTCTTACGATGGCTATCAAGGTCGCCCGTTCTTCATCGTTTGACCAATCTATATTTGGTTCAATGCCACCCTCCATTAGAAGTAAGGCGGTGGCGCTACCTTCGAGAGGCGACGAGTAGAAAGCCATTAAGGCATCATTCCTGGCCTGTAGTTGGCTTGCCATCGCGATATTCTGATTTTGCTGGATTTCTATTCCGACAAAAATTAATGACCCAATTATTCCCGTCATACCCAGGAGGTTGGTTATGTTAGCTATTGACCATACTGTTAAGATTTTCCGAGCGTCCGGCATGGTAATGTCCCCTATATGTTTACTTTACAAATTCGGTAAAGCCGAAATTTTTGCGATAGTAAATTGTTCACTAGTGTAATAGTCCATTGTTTCTCAATTTAATGAGTGTTTGTGCACATTCCTCCAACGAAAGCACCATAGCTTCGTTTCCCCCGCAGGAGCGGGTGTTGCCGCCTCGCCACTNAATGGTGTCGGGCAGGAACTTATGGGNCGCTAGTTTGCGGCACTAATGCAGTTTGTTTTNTTATATTCATAACTAATCTCCCTCAATNGATAATTAGTTTATCGGCCCNATACCTGTTCTATTNTTNATTTTTATGTATCGAGGTTGGTACTATAACAATTAAGCGNGCCTCAAGGGGGNTGGGGNTTGTATTATTACCGCACCTTCAATGCGTTTTAGGGGGGTATCAATGTTTCNTTGGTACAACAGAGACATATATTCGCCCAGAAGCAAGTAAATACATGGCCTTTAAGAGCCGGCTCTGGCCAACATAACTAGCAATTGAAGGATTACAGGGCTGCCCAGTCTGGGATACCACTTAGCACGTCGAAAGCCAAATGGCCTAAGGTATACACGAATACTGTTAGCAGAATTACGGATAAGATATCCATCCAAATTCCCGCAATAACCATTTTCATTATGGGTATCCTCCCTGATCCATAAACAATCGCATTAGGAGGAGTGGATACGGGTAACATGAAGGCACAAGATGCTGCTAATGTTGTTGGAATCAGCAGNAAAAACGGATGAGCTCCTATGGCCTGGGACAGACTGGCCATCATAGGTAAGGACAACGATATCGTCGCGGTGTTAGAAGCGACCTCAGTCAATCCTGTGATAAAGGTTACGGTACTAATTACGATAACTAGTGGACTTGCTTCTCCGAGCAGATCTGCAAGTTGAATAGCCACGTAATCGGATAATCCAGAAGTGGTGAAACCTTTAGCTATTGCAAGCCCTCCGCCAAACAGCAACAGTATCCCCCACGGTACCTTCATCGCATCATCCCAATCCATTAACCGGCCACCTATTTGCTTGCTGGCTGGTATCATAAATAAAGTTAGTGCCACTCCGATAGAGACAGTACCGTCATCAATCATGTAACCCACTTGAGAAGACCCTAGTGAGGCTAGCAAGGAATCCAGATAGTAACTCCACCCAAAGATATCAATATCTTCTCCGAATAATCGTTCTTTCCGAGTAATCAGCAAAAGTGCAAACATAGTAAACACCGTTGTTACTCGCTTCTCTTCTGTACTCATGGGTCCGAGTTTCTGTAGTTCATTATGTATAAAATCACGTCCTTTGAACGGAGTTGAAGGAGGCAATGGGAAAACTAGCCGAGTAAGTAGTACCCAAGCTACCAGCATATAGATCACACTCATTGGTAGAGCAAACAAGAGCCAAGTGGAAAAAGTGATTTCCGGAGCCTCCGGGAAAAGCGTTGTTAGCTGCGTAAGAAGCATAGCGTTCGGAGGTGTACCAATCAGTGTCGTAAACCCTCCGATCGAAGCTCCATAGGCGATGCCCAAGAGCAAGGTAAGCGAGAAGTTGTTTGACCGGTTATCCACGACTCCGCCTTCCATTTCGATTTTGCGATTGAGCTCTTCATACAACAGAACTAGGGACATACCCATTGGCATCATCATGATGGCTGTAGCCGTATTGGATAACCACATAGAGAGAAAACCCGTAGCAACCATGAACCCCAATACAAGTCGGTGCGTCTGGCCGCCAATGATCCTCAGGATGTTCAAAGCTATTCGTCTGTGTAAGTTCCATTTTTCAACTACCACCGCAATCATGAAGCCGCCCATGAATAATAGGATGACCCAATCCATGTACTGATTTGCCACATTAGGAAAAATGATATCGAAATCACTGGCGGAAAATCCGTTAGTAAACGTGGCAGTCTCAAGGTCAATTTGCCTGGCCGCGGATAATTCCCGGCCACGCATTATCCCCATCAGAGGAAAGAGCACGATAGGCAGCAAGGCTGTAGCGAATAACGGTATAGCTTCTGTAATCCACCAGATCGCCATGAGCAGAATAATCGCTGCCATACGAGTGACTGCCGGATTACCAGGGTCCAAGTCTACAAACAAAAGCATGTACACAAATACCAACGGCCCCAGCCACAGACCTATCTTGCTTCTTGTTGGAACAACGATAGGGTTCAATTTTGCCGGTTCAGTAGCGCTCATCATAAAAACCTTAGAGGGTGTTATTTCGTGTTAGTGCTTACCGCTAGAAAATTTCTTCAAGAAAATTCGTTAAAGCCTGATAGGCTCTTTTTTCCGCCATCTCGTTGTAAACGGTTCCAAAATCGGGATTGTTAGCTGCGGGATTGGTAAAGGCGTGCATTGTGCCACCGTAAGCATGGATTTGCCAATCAACACCAGCCTTAGTCATTTCCGTCTCAAAATCCAGTACTTGTTCCGTCGGTACCATAGGATCTGCGTGGCCGTGTAGACAAAGCACGCTAGCCTTAATCTCTTCGTTCGGCTCATCTCCGGATGCAAATATTCCATGAATGCTTACCACTCCCTGTACATCCGCTCCCGAGCGTGCCAGCTCAAGCACACACATACCACCAAAACAGTAACCCATAGCTGCTACCCGAGACGCATCAACTTGCGGGATGTTGCATCCTGCACTTAAGGCGGAGTTGACGCGTTGCCTGAGCTTGTCCCTGTCGGAAGCTAGCGGATTCATTAGAGAGGAATTCAACTCTACATCTCCGTCAGCTCCAAACACCCCCTTTCCATACATGTCCAGGGCAAACCCTATGTAACCCATTTCAGCTATCCGTTCAGCCGCTCTGCAGGCAAATTCTCTTCTACCACTCCAGTCATGAGAGACCAATACCAACGGTTTCTGCGACTCTGATTCCTCATAAGCAATGTAGGCCTCAAGAATCGTATCGCTATCACTGTAATCCATATTTTGAGTAATCATTCCGCCTTCCTATATTTTCTTCTACTACTATCTAATCTATTCGAAATTAAGAGGGATACCTGCCCCTTTTATTTATTTTCTTTTAAAACACCATCCCCGGTACAATATAATTCTGCAAGAAAAGTGCCCAGCTATAACAACTCAAGTATAGCCTCAGCTGAACTCACCTTGATCTCGCCAGGAGCCTCAATGGCCAAATGACTAACAGTGCCATTTTCAACGATCATACCGAATCGCGTTGCTCGAGTGCCCATCCCAAACCCACTGGCATTGAGTTCCAAACCAAGTGCACTGGTGAATTCACCATTGCCATCAGCCAACATTAAAATCTCATCAGCATTTTGCGCCTTTCCCCAAGCGCCCATGACGAAAGCATCATTTACAGCCATACAGGCAATGGTATCAACACCTTTAGCTTTTATCGCATCCGAGTTAACGACAAACCCGGGTAAATGGGTTATGGAACAACCGGGGGTGAAGGCCCCTGGCACAGCAAAAAATACTACCTTCTTGCCACCAAAGACATCGTCACTACTAAGGTCTTGAGGGCCCTCTGCAGTCATCACCTTAAAATTTGCTTCTGGAACCTTGTCCCCAACTTGGATCGTCATGTTATTACTCCTATTAGTAAAATTTGTGTCTGGCGATGTTAGCAAAACCAACCATACATGATCATGATCTGGCTTCTCGCATCTTTCTTTCTAGAGTGCCAGCTTAGCGGTTAAAGGACAACTTGCCGCCAATAACCGATTCAATCCAGTCTAGATGTTGGGTAACCCGTTCGTAAATCGCTACAGAGCCATATTTACCCTGGGTTTCTTCAGAAAAATCCGAACCCTCGATCTCTCCAATAGCTATTCCAGCCAACCGGTATCCTGTCTCAGTTTCNAACAGTGCTGGTCCACCGCTGTCTCCGAGGCCTGGCAATCCTTCCAAGTCGACCGCCTGACCGGAGAGTTCCCGTGGATCATCAAAAACTATACGGAGANGGCGATTGGCAAGAGTTATGCGATTNCGCGCTCGACGCAAAGTGCCATCATCATACTGTCGTCCAGTGGTACCAANACCGAAGAAACCCCAGCCCACTAAACTTATCTCTGCTCCGAGTTCGTCCTNGTCCATTTGCAGCAGGATCGGGCGAGGCACATTAGCCGGATTCTGGAACCGCACTAATGCAAGATCCACTTCAATACCCGGTGATTGCTTATAATNAGGGTGAATAATCAGGCTGTCGATCTCTCGNGNTCGTCCTCCGACTTGGACAGAGAATCGTTGCCCGTTCCCTATAGTTTCAGCGAGCGTAGTTTCTTCCGTGCAATGCGCCGCCGTGATAGCCCATTGCCGATGAATGACAGTGGCAACGCATACCTTGCGATTACCCNGTTGTTCGAGGAAAAAGACGGAGGGAAAATCACTGGGTCTGACCGTATAACGGTTAGGCGCCACATCATGGCGAATGATTATCGCCTGACTGCTGAAACTCAGAAGACCTGTAATTAACAGAATGAGGCCAGCCTTAATTTTCAACGCAGTTAATCCTTCGCGTGTCGGTGCTGAGCATGTCGTAAAGGCCGCAGATTTGGTTTATAGCGTGGTTTTTTTGACAAGCGGAAAAGNTTGACTACGCGATGCAGGATTAGCAANGTAGCCATAATAATAAANCCNACNATCANAGCNNCCAGCCATTGCTCGGCAGTCCAGCCCGATACATCAATTAAGCTTGATANCATGAATTTTGTCTTCTCGCCTTAATTAATGAGCCCCAACAGGTCATTATGCGTCATTAAAGGACGTCAATACCAGCACAGCACCTTTAACAAAATTCACGTTTCATTAGCAAGATCAGATACTAGCTGTTCGATACTCTGGATACGTTCCCAAGGATCATCTATTTCGAGTAGTTGCTGTTTCTGTTCAATTTCAATGGGAATAAGCTCGCTTAAGCGCCAACCCAAGTCCCATAAATTATTATAATCAATAATCAATTTTTTCTGCTCAACCAGAGGGTGGCTTTCCAGATTCTGCAGTAAATCCGCTAACGCGGTGTATTGATCATCCAAGGGAATTGTTTCCCTGCCAACATTGTCAGTTTCATTGAATTGAACATTCCCCTGTAGCACTCCAGAGTCACTCTGCCAGCAATCCTCGATACTGAACTTGGCTGAACCTTCGACTGTAATTCCCAGCAATCCNTTCTCCAACTGATCCCAGTCGATAATATTGGAGTAGGTTCCCGTTCGGTGAATGGTTTGGTTTGTACCTTCCTGGATAACTTCTTCCCCCTCCTTCAACAAACAGATACCAAAGCCGCTACTAGTGCGCATGCAATGGGTGACGAGATCGATATATCGCCGTTCGAATATTTGCAGATTTAACCTGCCTCTGGGAAACATAACGACGCGAAGGGGGAAAAGGGGAATTTGTTGGGTTTCGGTCATTCCTAAGCATCAGTTAATTTTAAAAATAATCGATAACGGGCAGGAAACTGCTACTTACAAGGTCAGCAGTTACGGCCCATTTTGTAACGCTTGCTGCAGTTTTGTATGAATATCACCGAAACTGCCATTACTCATTATCACAATATGGTCGCCGGGCTGACAATTATCTTTCAGGAAGGCAATAATCTGACCTACCTGGGAAAATGCATGACCAGGCACTTTGCTGTCCCGAATCAACATATCGAAATCGATCTTTGCGTCTTTTGGTTTAAACCAAACCAGCATATCGGCGGCCTGGCAGGCAATATTGAGTTCATGCTGATGGGTTCCGAGCTTCATAGTGTTGGAACGTGGCTCGATTACGCCAATCAATCGAGACGGCCCCTCTTCGGATTCCAGTTTTGCTGCCATCCCCTGCAGGGTCATTTTAATAGCAGTGGGATGATGAGCAAAATCGTCGTAAACCTTAATTCCATTGACAACACCACACAATTCCATGCGACGTTTGACACCCTTGAATTCCATTAGAGCATGACATGCCGTGGCTATCTCAAGGCCTACATGATGAGCAGCTGCCAACGCTGTCATNGCATTCTTTACATTGTGAATACCAGTCAATTCCCAGCTCACGACAGTCCTGTTTGTAACTTCACCAGCGGAACCCTGGCCATACTTGATCAGCTCAAACTCACTACCTTGCTTGTCTTTTATCAATGCATTCCAAAAAACACCATCGGTCATAGCAAGTTTCTTACAGACCGCATCGGGAACTGCAATGCCAAATCGCTGATGAGGCGTCCAGCAACCCATCTGTAATAACGCTTCGATGGATGGATCATCATGAGGATAAATAATCAACCCGTTACCTGGTACAGTTCTTACCAGGTGATGAAACTGCTTTTTGATCGCGTCAAGATCTTCGAATATATCAGCATGGTCATACTCAAGGTTGTTGAGTATTGCAGTACGTGGGGCATAGTGTACAAACTTTGAGCGCTTGTCGAAAAAAGCGCTGTCATACTCATCAGCCTCCACAACAAAAAAGGGCGAATCTCCCATACTGGCAGACATGGGCAAGTTATTGGTCACTCCCCCGATCAAGTAGCCAGGCTTCATTCCGGCATAATCAAGCATCCAGGCGAGCATGGCACTTGTAGTAGTCTTACCATGGGTACCCGCCACGCCCAGAACCCATTTATCATTCAGAACAAACTGGGATAACCACTGTGGCCCGGAAGTATAATTCAGGCCTTCATTGAGTACGTATTCGACGGAAGGATTACCACGAGAGAGAGCATTTCCGATGATCACCAAATCGGGAGGCGGCTCCATGTGTTCCGGTTGGAACCCTTCCTGAAGAACAATTCCCTGTTGTTCCAGCTGGGTACTCATAGGCGGATACACGTTCGCGTCGCTACCACTGACACGGTATCCTAATTGTTTGGCCAGCACCGCCAGGCTACCCATAAAGGTGCCACAAATACCTAGAATATGAATGTGCATCTATACCTCAAATTCATGAACGACTGCCGGGTATGGTTACGTGTTTATAGCAAAAAAATTCGGTAGCATTAGCGGACGTTCTCATTCAGGTTTCTATTATGTCAAACCCTCCAACCGAATTCTGGGATTTTTCACTCAATTTGTATGCCAAGCCTGGAGTCTCTGAGGCTTGCTTACAGTTACAGAATTCTTTTGGACTGGATGTAAACCTTGTATTGTTCTGCCTCTGGTTCGGTCACAAAAACGGCAAGCTTAAAAAGGATATCTTACAAAAGGCATTAATGTTTTCTCAGCCCTGGAAAAAAGAAGTGGTGCAGCCACTTCGAGACACAAGAACCTGGATGAAAGCATCACATCAATATTTTTCAAAGACAAACGATTCACAATTCGACAAACTGCGGGAACGCATTAAGCTCGATGAACTTGCGGCAGAAAAATACCAGCAGCAAGTTCTGGAAGCATACGCTCTGGCGGACGAATTACCATCGGAGAAGATCGGTTTTAAAGCGGCCGAAGAAAACCTTAACTGTTACCTAGCAGCTATCGGGATACAAAGAGAAACATCTATGAATGCGTTGCTGCTCAAAATAAACCGTGCTTCCGATTCAATTTAAGACAACCGCACAGGCATTTCCACCTTGCAAAATAAATGAGAAGCTAATCGCTGGCTTATTCAGTGTCCTTTTAAGAGGTTATTGCTGAGCAGCTAGATCAATTACCACGTCCCAGTTAAACCGCACGAAACGATGGAGCTCACTGATGAGGATTCGCTCCTGGTCACTGTGCGCACCGAAACCCAGTGCCGCATCTTCGCGATCAATGGCTGGCCCGATACCGTAACACTGGATGCCCCGATTACGAAGATAGGCCATATCGGTAGCCCCAGTGCTCATAGTAGGCAATGTTATAACCCCGTAGTGCTTGTTAATGCCTGCCTCAATAGCAGCAAAAGCTTCAGTGTTTAAGCTGGCTTGACCTCGAGGCCTGGTATTCCTTCGGCCTAAACTCACTTCCACTACGGTATCTCCTACTATGCGCCGAATTTCTTCGAGGAACTGGGGAATGTCTTCATCGGGCAGCGCTCGAAAGTCGACGCTCGCGCGTGCTTCAGAAGGTATTACGTTAATCCGGTAACCTGCATCGAAAATATTGGGAGACAGCGAAGAACGTAACATCGACGCATGGCGTGGCTCATTTGCAAGGAAGTATTCATCTGATTCTACGGCTCGTCCTGGATCCAGCACATTAAGATAACGCTCGGCAGCATCGACCGGAGAAATCGAAGCCAGACGCTCAAAATAGGCAGCGGTAGTTTCGTTTAGGCGAATAGGTGACCGCCAGTCAGCAATGGCCGCGATAGCCTTGGCTAATCGTACAACTGAATTGGTTTGCAGAGGCACAGAGCCATGACCTGCAACACCTGTTGCCACCAGTTCTACTCGGTAAGGGATCTTCTCCACTGTTTGAATGCCAGCATATTGCACTTCCCGGTTCACTCTGGCGACTGAACCCCCTTCCGCCAGACAAAATTCGGCATCTATCTTGGCAAAATGCTCATTCACCATAAACTCAATACCATACTGGGTAGCACCCTCTTCGCCCGACTCCGCTAGAAAAATCACATCGCGTTCCAGTGGTATGTTTAACCGTTTTAACTCCAGCATCACCATCAGGGCAGAAGCGAGATTATCCTTGTCATCTACCGCGCCTCGCCCATACACGTATCCGTCATCGACTGTGGCACTGAAGGGAGGGAATATCCATTTCTCGGGATCAACATTAACCACGTCAGTATGAGCCATGATAAGCAATGGTTCCTTGTCTCCATTACCCTCTAAACGCGCTAGAATATTTGGTCGTTCCGGATCATTGTAAAGCGTCTCAACCGGTATTCCTGCCGCTTCCAGCACAGCACGCAAGTAGTCAGCTGCCGGTAACTCTCGTCCCGGTGGATCAGAAGTATCGAACTGCAGAAGCGCGCGAAAATGTTCCAGAGTCTCAACTTCCACTTCAGACCAGTTAGGTTCCCTGACCTGGGCAAAGGAAGAAGAAACAAAAAGGAATAGAAATGTGACAACCGTTCTGCGCATGTTTGTTCTCCATGCAAATAATTGACCAATAGATAGACGAAGGTGCGAGCGCAAGTTGTTCCCCACACTATTTTGTAAACTCTTCTTACACCATTTCAACCATGCGGTCTGTAATAGGAGGTTTATCAATCTGCCCGAAGACGGGTGTCTGGTGAAACGAACCATTTATTAATTTTCTCGAACGTACTTCACTAATTGACGAGGACCGACTTCAGCTCCGTAAACATTTCCATGCTTATCAGCTGCAACCCCTTCAGCAGCGCTGGTCCCTCCCGGGCTTCTCGCCGGATCCGGAATAAAGCTAAACACATGGCCTGTAATAGCGCTTCCCACGCGAATACCACGACGCCAACCAGGATTAGAAGTAGCACTAGATTCCGAGTCCGCCGCATAGAGCACATCGTCGGCATCGATGTAAATACCGCTTAGCCGACCAAACTGATGCCACTCATCAATAAAATCACCTTCCTGGGTGAAGATCTGAATACGCACATTGCCACGATCGGCAACAAACAGCCGACCTTGAGAGTCAAAAGCCAAAGAGTGGGGAGTACGGAATTTCCCCGGTTCGGTTCCAATGGAACCCCAGGATTCGAGAAACCGACCATGACGATCNAACTTAGCGATCCGGGCAACAGTGGAGAGGTCAGCATTAGCACCCTGACCACCATGACCGTCACCAACATAGATACTGCCATCAGGCCCTGTCACTACGTCATTAGGGGAATTAAGTAAAGGGCCAGAACCGTCACCGGCAACACCTGGTGTACCTAGAACCAGCAAAACTTCACCTTCAGAGCTAAACTTGTAAACGGTGTGACCCTTACCAGCAGCATCTGGATTTTGTGCCAGCTCGGCCGGAGATGCGGCTCGCGCATCGGTTACCCATACGTTACCGTACCCATCTACATGAATGCCATGAGGCCAAATTATCATTCCACCACCAAATGAAGTCACAATGTTGCCATCTTTGTCATATTTGATGATCGGGTCCGCATCTGACAATGCACAACTATTGCTACTGCAGCGTTCTGCAACCCAGATAGACTCACCATCACTATCGATCTCCACGGCACTTGTGGATCCCCATTCACGATCTTCCGGGAGATCGAAAAAATCATTAATAGTGCGGTAGGGATTGGGGTGTTCGTTAGTGGGATTAGTTACCTTCTGGGCCAATAGTCCNCCGCTGTATATTAAAAACGTACTCAGTAGCGNAACGGTTACCCAGCTAGTTCGAGCTAAAGAAATCATAGCCTGCTCCTTTCATAATGCTATTTTTGTCGGGGGACCAGAGAGCATAAAAGCCCAATGCCGGAAAGTCTACCCGAAAGCGGGCTAAGCGTTAGCCAAGTAGCCCTATTTTCGGGGACCTTGCCAACGTTGCACCAACTCCGACTCGATATCGAAAAGATCGAGTATTCGTCCTACGTGGTGATCAACCAATTCCTCGACAGTCTTGGGTTTAATATAAAAAGCGGGCATGGGCGGGGCGATAATGCCCCCAATGCGACTGACTTTGGCCATTAGATCACAATGACCAGTATGCAATGGTGTTTCCCGAGGAACTAGTACAAGTCGCCTTCGTTCTTTTAATACCACGTCGGCTGCACGCACAATCAAATTATCCGCATAAGAATTTGCTACCGCGGAAAGAGTTTTCATACTACACGGCGCGATAACCATGCCAACCGTCTTAAACGAACCACTAGCAATATTCGCAGATATATCTTTGTCAGAATGCACATGATCTGCCAATGTCTTGACGTCACTGGCCGACCATTCTGTTTCCAACGCTATATTTAGCTTGGACGAATCAGATATCACTAGGTGCGTCTCGATATCTGGCGCTTGCTGCAATACCTCCAGCAGGCGAATACCGTAAATCACACCACTCGCACCCGACATCCCAATAATCAAACGCATATATTCTAGTCCAGCTCAGAAAAGTGAACGATTGTTGCATCAATCTCCAAGCACTGGCAAGGGATTGTGCCAGCTAGTAACATGACGTTTCCGAAGTAACATCGTCTCTCGCAGTTAACATGAGTAAAGCAAACCTCTTTTATGCTCAATCCGGTGGAGTTACCTCCGTCATCAATGCCAGTGCTTGCGGAGTTATTGAAACTGCGCGGCAACACAGAGATAAAATAGGCAAGATCTATGCGGGCCTTAACGGCATCCTGGGCGTACTGAATGAAGACCTAATCGACACCAGCAAAGAATCNAAAAAAACAATTGCCGCGTTACGTTGCACTCCAGCCGGGGCTTTTGGTTCTTGTCGCTACAANTTGAAATCCTATTCAGACAACCAACGAGAATACGAACGGCTCATGGATGTTTTCCGGGCTCATAATATTCGTTACTTTCTTTACAATGGAGGTGGCGATTCGCAGGATACAGCCAACAAAGTTTCTCAACTTAGCCTAGAAAAAGGATTCCCAATTGCCTGCATCGGGATCCCAAAAACTGTAGACAATGACTTACCCATTACCGATAACTGCCCAGGCTTCGGATCTGTAGCTAAGTACGTAGCAGTATCAATTAGGGAAGCTGGGCTCGATGTAGCTTCTATGTGTGAAAGCTCCACCAAAGTATTCGTGATGGAGGTCATGGGTCGTCATGCGGGTTGGATCGCCGGCGCCTCGGGCCTGGCATCAGAAAAGGAAGGTGATGCACCCCATATCATACTGTTTCCCGAAATTGCCTTTAACAAGGAAAAGTTCCTAAGAAAAGTGAGGCGTTGCGTTGGCCGTTATGGCTATTGTGCGATCGTGGTATCGGAAGGCGTGCAATACAAAAACGGAAAGTTTCTTGCCGAGGCAGGCGGTAAAGATGCCTTCGGCCATGTCCAACTGGGTGGTNTTGCACCCTTTGTAGCCAACATGATCAAAAGAGAGTTTGGTTACAAATATCATTGGGCCGTGGCAGATTATTTGCAACGCTCCGCACGCCACATCGCCTCCGCTACAGACGTGAAACAGGCTTATGCCGTTGGTAAGGCAGCTGTAGAGTTTGCCTTAAAAGGTAAAACCGCGGTCATGCCAATAATTATCAGAAGCAAGGGGAAAAAATACACCTGGCGTATAGGTGAAGCCCAACTATCTGATGTTGCTAACGCAGAAAAAATANTGCCTCGCAACTACATTACACGGGACGGTTTCCACATCACTGAAAAAGCCCGAGCCTATTTCGCCCCCTTGATCCAGGGAGAAGACTACCCAGTCTACAAGCATGGCATCCCTCGCTACGCAAGGCTCGCAAAGATTTTGGAGAAGAAAAAACTGAAGAAATGGAAATCCGCTTAAGGTGCCAGTCGTTCGATGTGCCAACCTCCATCAGACTGGAGAGTATACCTGAACCGATCGTGCAACCGATTCTCGCCTCCCTGCCAAAATTCAATCTCATGGGCTTTAACCCGATAGCCGCCCCAGAAATCGGGAAAGGGTACTTCGCCTGACTGGAACTTCTGCTTGAGCGACTCGAACTGGTTCAATAGGAATGTCCTTGAACTAAGAACGCTACTTTGTTCAGAAGCTAACGCTGCAATTTGGCTTTCGCGAGGCCGAGTGATGAAATACTTAAGCGACTCGGCTGCGGAGATCTTCTCGGCAACTCCGCAAATCTTTACCTGACGATCAGCATTGTGCCACGGAAAGTGCAAGCTGATACTGGAATTATGCCCCAACTCTTCAGCCTTGCGACTCCCGTAGTTCGTGTAGAACACAAACCCATTCTTATCGAAATATTTCAGGAGTACGATGCGCTGACTAGGTTGCCCGTCACGCGAAACAGTCGCAATGGTCATCGCCGTTGGATCCACAATTCCTAGCCCAAGGACCTGAGCCATCCATTGCTCAAACTGGCCNATAGGATCTTCTAACAGATCTTCTCTGCGCAGACCATCCTTCATGTATTCACGTCTTAACGATTCAAGATCCATTAAGGTTCCGATTTAACCTATACAGGTTTTAGATATAAAAATGTGTAGACTACTCTGAATATATAGACAACGCGTGATTGGGTGTGAGCCGTACTTTGACGACNCAACAGTTTCTACCTGATCAAATCACCGTATTCCCAATATTGTTGGCGTGCTGTACCTGTAACGTAGTAAAACGTCCCCTCACCATGCTTATCAGAGGCATAAAATCCACCAACATACTTTTGGCCATCCGGCCANCTATAGGTACCATATCCCTGATAGTGATCCTCGACAAAATCGCCCGTATAGTTCTCGTAGTTNTCCTTTAACCAGAACTCAGTATGCTCGNTCTCTCGCCACTCGGGAAGATTAAAAAAATAGGAACCCTGCCCATGACGCTTATTATTGCGCCACTCGCCTATGTAAAGTTTTCCTTTACCATTCCAGTGTGTGCCGCGACCTTCCCGGATACCTTCAATCCAATTGCCTGCATATACTTCTTCTTCAGTGAATGAAATCGGTACTTCTAGCCTGCCATAACCATGAAATTCGCCACTCTTGAAGATCCCCATATATTCGCCTTTACCCCATTGAGAAGTGAGCTTTAACGTACCACGTCCTTCTATACAATCTCCATATGTGCATTCCTCGTTCGTAATTCCAGCCAGGGTTTGGGATAAACTGTCTGCTCCCCAACATCCAAAAAACGCAGCCAAGCAAAGCAAACGTAGATCGAACACTGCATATGCTTTCATTTTAGACTCCTTATCCACTGCTCTGATAATTATAACTTTCTAGCGCCATGGGTCTACAGCACATGTTAANGTCAATTTCGCTTTAATCCGANCGCTTATTAAACATAGACTGTAGAAATGACGAANCNCATAGCAGTATGGTTGGCCGAGAATGGCTTCGGAANGATCGTNCGCCGAGAATCNGTCGGTGGAGGATGTATTAATGATACCGAACGTCTCCACCTGGATGCTGGTAATTCTTTATTCCTAAAACAACACGCTCAAGCGCCAGAAGGCATGTTTCATTCCGAAGCAGTTGGTCTCCAAGCGCTAAGTAATAGTCAATTCTTGCGTGTTCCCACTGTCATTCACGTAGAAGATGATTTTATNCTACTTGAAGACCTCGGCCAAAGTTCACCCGGGGAGAGATTTTGGGCAGAACTGGGCAAAGGACTGGCCCAATTGCACTCCGAGGAATATCCGCATTTTGGGTTCAAAATCAACAACTATTGTGGCTCAACACCACAGCAAAATGATCCAATCAAAGATGGTCACGAATTCTTTGCCAATTACCGTATCCTGACGTTGGCTTCCCAGGCTTTTCATCAGAACTTACTGGACCGAACCGAACTCACGAAATTAGAGTATATCGCTGCAAACCTAGCCCGTTGGATCCCCAAACAACCTGCTGTTTTAATCCACGGTGATCTCTGGTCAGGCAATGTTCATTGTGATGAAGAGGGACACCCGGCACTGATTGATCCTGCTACTTATTGGGGCTGGGCAGAAGCCGAACTGGCCATGACAGAGTTGTTTGGTGGATTCGGTAGCGACTTCTATGCATGCTATGCTGAGCAAGCAATTCTGGACAGTGGCTGGCGCGATCGTGCACCGNTATACAATCTCTATCATCTGCTTAACCACTTATTGCTCTTTGGCAGAAGTTACCTGGGATCTATAAAGGNTATTACCCAGCGATTTGCGCACACCTAAACCTCCCGGCAAAATANACCGCCAACCCCCTAAAAAGGGATTGGGTNAATTTATCTCATCNTCTAGATTGTGCTTCTAAGCACGGCGAGTGGACTGGTTTGGACCACTCTTCGTGTTGAGTTGATGCCGAGACCGGCTATGATAAGCATGCCTAGTAATGGACCTGCTGCCCAGACCCAGTAATGGAGGGAAAACTCNTGTTGGAAAACCTGTTCCTGAAGATAGTAGAGACTGACTTCTGCTCCAATGGTAGCTATTAATCCAGCAACAAAGCCGATTGAGGCAAACTCGATTAAAAGGCTGGTAAGTATTAGTTTTTTACCAGCACCAAGAGTCCGAAGAATAGCGTTTTCATGAAATCTCTCNTCNAGGCTCGCGTTCACGCAGGAAAGCAGCACCAAACCACCGCATATCAANACTAAGATCGAAATTAGTTCAACGGCTGAAGTCACCTGAGCAATTATTGTTTGAATTTGCTCGATTAGCGCATCAATTTCTATTATGACCATTGTAGGAAAAAGCCGTATTAGATCGTTCAGTAGAACCTTCTGCTCTCTTTCCATCAATGCGGTGGAAAGAAATGTAGCGCCAAGATGATCGATGGTGCCGGGTGAAAAGATTATAAAAAAGTTGGGTTGCATATTATCCCAACGCACACTGCGAAAGTTACTTACCTCTGCAGTAACAACCTGTCGGTTCACCTCGAACTCAATTCGGTCGCCTAATTCTAGATCCAACCAGTCAGCATACTCCTCTTCTATAGAAACATAGCCTGGCTGGGGGTCCANTCCCCACCANGTACCGGAGGTTATAAGGTTGTCTTTCGGAAGCTCTTCGGACCAAGTCACCTGGCGTCGACTTAGCTGACCGCGTACACGTCTACCTCCACTGGACGTTTGCTGTTCGTTTTGCAGAGGCNNAGCATCGCTTTGTGGACTTTCGTTAAAACCAATTGCTTCATCCAGATCAGCATNGTCTAGTCGAGTGTTCTCCGTTAGCGTGCCCCCACCAAGAGAGTCTTCATCNTTATTGCTTGGATTAGGCAGGTTTCCATTAACCCGGTTCACCCTGGCGCTGGTTAGCGAATAAAAGGCATTGCTTTCAACTCCGTTCTCTGCGAAAAAGTTCTGGATGCCCGCAATCTGGCCCTGAGTAATATTCATCATGAAATGATTCGGCGTGTTCTGTGGCAGTTGTGCCTGCCATTCTTCTATAAGGTCGGTGCGAACCAGTGTCAGAATCAATAGCGACATAATGGTTACGGAAAATACCATTACCTGAAGCACGTTCTGTTTGCGCCGACGCCGTGCTGCAGTCATCGCTAGCAGCCAGGCGCTTCCCGCTTTCATGCCCACAGAACCACTGGAACGNAGAAAAAGGTAAGACACAATGGATAGAAATAGNGCGATNGCAGCAACTGCACNTATGAGTACTGAACTAAGGAACAGATCTTCGCTGTACCAGTAGATAAGAAAAATAGTGCCAAGCANCCCAAATAAATAGGGTACNTAAGCGCTTATTTTTTGCTGNGTTATATCCTTGCGAAGCACTCGCANNGGGGNAGTCTCGCGCAACGCCAACAATGGCGGTAATGCGAAGGCAAGTAAGCATACAAAAGCAGTAAGTGAACCNATTACATAAGGCTGAAAGCCTGCAGGTGGCAACGTAAACAATAGGACTGACTGAAGTAACCGAAATATCCCCTGGTGAACTAGGTAACCNAGTANACANCCGACCANAACAGCGATTACCGCCAACATNAATTGAATCGCAAGATATATCAGNGAAATCTGTGCAGAAGTACATCCGAGCGTCTTCAGGATAGCTACATAGTCNTAATGACGCTCACTGTACCGCTTAGCTGTCAAGGCGATGGCGACACCTGCCAGCAGAACAGCAAAGAGAGATCCCAACAGAAGAAAGCTTTCCGCNCGCTCAAGAGCTTCACTGACTTCCTCGCTCTCGTCTCTGATGTCTCGAATGTAATAACGTCCTCGCCATTCTTCCCGNGCCCTGAACCAACCTTCGAATTCATCAAGTAATTCCAGGTCATCGTGGGCGAATAGGTACCTATAGCTTATCCGGCTNCCAAGTTGCACCACGTTAGTAGTCTCTACATCATCCATGTGCAGCATTAGCCTGGGCCCAGCGTTATCGACCAGTCCGCCTCCCGACCGATCCGGTTCAGTAATGATTATCTTGCTGACATTCAGTTCTGCTTCGCCAACCGATACCGAGTCTCCAACTTCAATACCAAGCGCAGGTAAGGCTCGGGATTCTAACCAAACTTCTCCCTGTGGAGGTCCGCTCTGAATTGGCGAACCGCGGACGAAGGGCGCGTCGGCAATAATTACATCCCCACGTAAAGGGTAGTTGTCAGTCACTGCCTTGGCTGCAACCAATAGATTGCCGCTTTCGGAAAATGCCATGGAGGTAAACGACAGGGTTTCAGCCGTACGCAATCCCCGTGACTGGCCTTCCTCAAGCACTTCTACCGGGAGGGTACCCCGGCCACTGACGATACGATCTGCTGCAAGCATGTTGGCTGATTCCAGCAACAGAGCTTTTTCCAGCCGATCAGTAAATAAGGCGATGCCTGTAACTGACGTTACTGACATCACCAAAGCAAGAGATAGCAGACGTAATTCACCCCCATACCAGTCCCGCTTAAGCAACCTTATGGCCAATCTCAACAGATTGCTTAGTGGCTTTTTATCGGATACAGGTACTGGATTTGCTTCAAGCACTGAAAGCCTCAATGTTCGGTTCATCACTCACGATTTCGCCAGCGACCAGCTTCACGATTCTGCCGCACCGTTTCGCTAAGCGCTCGTCGTGAGAAACAAGTACCAGTGTCGTCGAATATTCATGATTTAGATCAAACAAAAGATCGACCACCTTTACACCGGTAGCGGTATCTAGATTGCCAGTAGGTTCGTCTGCAAACAAAATTCGGGCTTTAGTTGCAAAAGCTCTCGCAATGGCAACACGTTGCTGTTCCCCGCCTGAAAGCTGGTTCGGGTAATGGTGCCAGCGTTCTCCGAGACCAACCCGTTCCAGTAACTGTTTAGCCTTGTTTTTTGCCTCAGGGTCTCCCTTGAGTTCGATTGGTAACATCACATTTTCCAGAGCTGTGAGGCTAGGCAGTAGTTGAAATGATTGAAACACGAAACCCACCAGTTGACCCCGTAATATAGCCCGCTGTTCTTCATCCATTTGCGTTAGATTGTGTCCATTGAGTATAACTTCTCCCGAAGTAGCGCCGTCCAATCCAGCCATGAGCCCTAATAAAGTTGACTTGCCAGAACCAGATGCACCAACAATGGCAACCGCTTCCCCTGGCTCAATGAGCAGACTCACTCTCTTGAGAATGGTCAGTACGCCTTCACTGGTCACAACAGCCTTGACCAAATTTTTCGTTTCTATCATCTTTACTCTTAACTCGCAGAAAAAAGGCAGCTCGCATTATAATCGAAATAGACACAGAAGGTTCTGCTCCCGCTCACCTGCCTGCATGGGCTCTGGTGTCATACGGGAAAGGAAGGGGCAATGTTTAACATATTCAACGATTGGGTTTGTAATTGATGCGATGAAATCCATATTAATCAGATTAGCCGCTTGTCTAATTTTTTCTCAGCATTTGTATTTAATTGAAGCTGAGGAAGAGCCTTATACATTGCTGGTGTTCGGAGATAGCCTAAGCGCCTCCTATGGCATGAATGAGGATGATGGTTGGGTGACTCTGCTTGCTAAAAGGCTGCAAACAGAAAATTGGCCCTACCAAGTTGTCAATGGCAGCATAAGCGGTGAGACAACGACCGGCGGTTTATCACGTCTGCCGGCAATGCTGGACGCCTATCATCCCGACTTGGTGATCCTGGAACTGGGAGGAAACGATGGTCTCCGCGGGCTACCTTTAGATACCCTGAAACAGAACCTGATCAGGATGATCGATATTATTGAAACTACTGGTGGCCAAGTATTGCTCACAGGTATCCAGATTCCTCCCAATTACGGGCCACGATACACCGTACCGTTTTTCCAATTGTATAAAGAAATTGCTGAAGAACGACAAATCATTCTCGTTCCTTTCCTAATCGAAGGCATTCCACAACAACCAGAACTGATGCAAAATGATGGCATTCACCCCAAGGCAGAGGCACAATACTTGATACTTGATAATGTATGGCCTTTCCTGGAGCCCGGACTGGAACACAATTAAGAAGAAAATTCTACTGAAGCGTTAATACGTGAGATATGACGCGGCAGTTGTTAATTCTATCGCAAAGGCTAAACCACCCGAAAGGAATTGGACTAGGCCAGATCCTCAGCTGCCTCTGTGATCGCCGAATTTCCTGTAAAACTAAATAGCATTATCGCTGATGCGATATTACAAAGAGCGATAACCAGCAAAGCCAGGTTATAGTTACCAACCAAGTCATAGTAGTAAGGCACTAGCACAAGACCCAATGCAGACATTCCGAAGGTGAACGGCATGGCTGTAGACCTCACAGAACCCAAATAGCGTCTTCCAAAGAAGGAAGCCCAGATCACCTCCTGAAGCGGCAGTAGGCCTCCCCAACCAATGCCCATAAATAAAAATCCTGCATACACCAACAGGTCAATCTGCCTGTCCACACTGAACACTATAAATACTACAGAAACACCAGTAACAGCAGCCCCTAGGGCCGCAAGTTTTCGCGGGTTATATCTGTCAATCAATTCTCCCCAGAACGGTTTGCTGAGAAAAGCTGGTACAGAGGCAATGGAAATCATGGAAGAAGCTACTAAACGGGAATAACCGACGTCGGTCATGAACGGAATGGTCTGGGTCAACATGACAGTTATAGATATCTGAAACAACCCAAAAGCGAATACCAGAAAATAAAAACTTGAGGTCCGCATGGCCTGACCTCGCGTCATAGACTTATCAAAATCCGCTATTGCTGCAGCTCCGAGACCGGCCGCCACCTGTTTATCTGATTTTCCATCGGGATGAAGCTGATAGTCTTCTGGTCGCCGACGCACTATCAAAGCCATAGGTAATGACACCATCAGTGCCCCTATTCCAAGTAGTTGCCAAGAACTTCGCCAGCCAAATTCATCTACCATCCAGGTAGCGATCAGTGGCAGCACTATCCCGGCCAGAGAAATACCCATTCCAGCCAGGGCTACCGCCCGACCCCGACGCTCCACAAACCACTTCCCCAACGTGACATTGACCACTAGGTTACCGATCATAGCGGCACCCGCGGTAAGTATAAGACCGTTGAGAATCAGCCATTCAGATAGTGTATTGATACTGCCAAGACTAAAGATAGCTGTTGCCAGTACTACAGATCCGGCCAAGATGAAGGGCCGACCTCCAAATCTGTCGATATAAGAACCGATTACAAACCCAGTGCAGGCCATGACAATCTGGCCGATCGAACGTGATGCTGTGAACTCAGCGCGAGTCCAGCCAAATTCTTCGGTCATGGGAATCATGAAGGAGCCAACCACATAATTTGACATCCCCACGGCAACAAATTGGGTGATGAATCCGGCTAAGACAATCCAGTAACCATAATAAAATCGGTGTTCAGACGAAGGCAACAGTACTCCCTGTTTGAATTGTTAAAAACATTAAAAAAATACAATGGCCCCAACACGTTAGTTATAACGGGCAGTGCCTACTATTAGTCGTTCCGGTGTTTTTAAAACTATCGGCGGCCGCTATCAAACGAAAGCCCGCGGCGTATGTTTCGTGTTACGCCGCTACGACTATCTAAAGATCGAATACTGGACCTGTCAAAAATAACGCCCGACTGGTGACGGCTCTCATTTCGGTATTGCCGATCCAGCACTGAACTCCGATGATCGAAGTTAAGCCCCTGGGATGCGTTTANNCGATCGTTGTAGTGACGGTCTCGAACAGTACTGGACCGGCGGTAGGGTGAACGATTCGAGTATGTGTAACTTCGCCCGCTGAATACGGTAGGCAGCGCACGCCGCGAATTGATTGATGTGTCGCGGTGATAACCTGGGGAGATCGACTCCAGAGACTTCGTTGAGTAATACTCTCGATTCAAATTACCATGCAGCAAGCTTATCAGGCTTAACGAATGAGGCAGCAATGGATTGCGACTACTTAGATTGGCGCGCAGAAAAGCATTTTCGAGGCTTTGGTAACGACGGGAAATAGCGGTGAACTCGGATCTTAGGTGGGCATGGCTACGACCGTCTTGAATGACTTTCATAAGACGCGCTGTTTTCCGGCTTAAACGCTCGGCGTGGAACCTCACATTTCCTTGGCCCCGAGTATTGCGTAATTCGTCAGCGAGTTGGGTGCTGGCCGAATGTAACTCAGAGGCAAGGCGGACCAAATTAAATTCATCAGCTAAAAGCGCAACAGGAGAGATGCAAAAAACTGCCAGAATTACTGTAACAAGTCGCATGCTAATATTGCCCGTAGTTATTGCAATGACCCGAGCCATGACGACCCTCTCATTTCTAAATTCATTAACCAAGCTCGTTTTATAAAGAGCTTTACTGATTCTCTACTTAATAGCTTAGTAGTAATGAGATTCGCTCCTCTCGCCGGCGGCGATCGCCAAATACTGCCCAATCACTGGCTCCAAGCCCTGTAACAGGCACTCAACTATAAGCGCATGGCCAATAGATACCTCTAGAATATCAGGAATATCTAGGAAACGCCTCAGGTTGTCCAGATCCAGGTCATGTCCAGCATTTACACCAATTCCAAGGCTAGTCGCTGCCGCCGCGGTATCCGCATACTGTGCGAATATTGGGTGTTCCGACTCTAGTCCAAAATGGGAGGCGTAGTCCTCGGTATACAATTCGATACGATCAGCGCCGACAGACTGCACCTCAGCAACTCTTTCTGGCACCGGATCGAAAAACAAGCTGCTACGTACTCCTAAATCTCTCAGCCTCTTTACCTTGTCTTTTAATAATTCTTCATTCCCCGCAACATCCCAACCGTGATCCGAAGTAAGTTGTCCGGGATCATCGGGCACCAGTGTGCACTGAGCTGGAGAAGCCTGCGAAACTAGCGCCATGAATTCCTCTGAAGGATAACCCTCGATATTGAATTCCACGTCACTATAGAGTCTCAAAAAATCGCTGATGTCAGTTACATCCTGGCGAGTTATGTGGCGCTCGTCTGGCCTCGGATGCACAGTGATACCTTTCACCCCGAGATTTACCAAGCGTTCGACGAAATTCACTAGTTTCGGAAAGTCTCTTCCCCGGGAGTTGCGGAGCAAAGCTATCTTATTAACGTTAACACTCAGTATGGTCATCACTATGAAACTGTTATTGGGTCAGAAAGTGCATTGAGTTAATTAAAAGGCCTGAGGCCTCTCGACAAGAAGCCAATGCCGTGCTCCCATAATAGTCTTTAGCTCCGCATTTGGGGAAAGTGGTGGAATTATAACCCATGTAGGATAATCAGCGGCTTAGCATTTTCAGGGTGCTCTTTGTAGTTGAGTTGCATCCTGGTTTCAATTAGTTCAGCGATTTAAGCACATCAATAACATCGTCGTGATGAGACTTGGTTTTCACCTTGTCCATAATGTAAGCCAACTCGCCCCGCTTATTGATAATGAAGGTGGTTCTAATGACGCCCATGAACTCCCGGCCCATGAATTTTTTCAGACCCCATACACCATATTGTTCGGTAACACTATGATCTTCGTCGGATAGTAGAGTGAAGTTCAAGCTTTCTTTTTCCTCAAACTTCTTGAGGCGACTAACTGGATCGGGGCTTATACCCAAGGCAATGGTGTCGAAAATTGCTAACTCCTCTTTATTATCCCTTAGGCCACAAGCCTGTCTGGTGCAACCTGGTGTCATAGCTTTGGGATAGAAGTAGAGCACTACGTTTTGTTTGCCTGTAAAATCCTCCAGACTTACCTCGTTGCCATCCTGATTATAAAGAGTGAAAGCTGGAGCCAGGTCACCTAACTTGATTGAAGCCATTTTTAAATTCCTGATTAGTTTTCAGCAAAAGCATTATACAGATTCGGCAGAATTGACATGCTAGGATAACTGTTATGTTCAGGCCTCCACACTCCGTTGTGGTGCTCACCGGTGCCGGTATTTCTGCCGAGTCGGGTATCGAAACTTTTCGTGCAGCCGATGGGCTCTGGGCTAACCACCCCGTTGAAGAAGTCGCCACACCGGAAGGTTTTNCCCGCGACCCTCAAAAAGTCTACNACTTCTACAACCAACGCCGTNGACAACTGGTATCGNGTGAGATACAGCCAAATGCNGCCCANNCTGCACTGGCAANGTTCGAACNCGAATTCGATGGNTCCTTCCTGCTGNTTACCCAGAACGTGGANAACCTGCANGAGCGGGCTGGAAGCAAAAANNTGCTGCANATGCACGGCGAATTACTGAANATGCGCTGTCAGAATTCGGGGANAGTGTTCGACATAGAGAAAGATTTTGANTTTGACACCCATTGTCANTGCTGTGGTACGCTGGGNAATCTNCGCCCCCATATTGTTTGGTTTGGAGAGATGCCCTTCCACATGAACGAGATAAACAGAGCCCTNGANAGCTGCGACCTGTTTATTGCCATAGGGACGTCTGGCAACGTGTATCCNGCCTCCAGCTTTTATCAGATAGCCAAATCANGNAAAGCCTACACAGTGNAGATCAACCTAGAGGAAACNGAGTCTGTCTTCGATGANAATNTTTACGGTCGTGCAACAGATGTNGTACCTGCTTACTTTAAAGATCTATTACAGANATAANCTATCAATTCGAATNAGCCCTTNTAATTAAACCCGTGGTGCGATTTCAAACACCCAAATCTCTCCGGAGGCAATGAGTTCGCGATTAATAAGCGAACCATATTTTCGAATCTTCTTCTCGATTACCCAATCTATCTCAGGACCATCTGTTAAACGCTTAAGTGTGCGTTCATATCGAGTATCGCCAATTCGCAGTTCGGCAGCACCATTGCCTTCTNCCGCGTGCACAGCCCAACGCTTCCAAAGTCGACCAACCGTGGAGCCCATGAAATCACAGGTCACAAAAATTCTTCCGTTGCTTGCGATGATTAAAGTCGTTCTGGAATCCTGTGCCTCATTGAGCTGCAACTCAACCAAGCGAATATCATCTGTAAAGCTCCAATCTGGTTCGGGGCCTTGATACAGTTCTCCTGAACTAAATATTCCGCCGCGGAAGACGACCGAAGGGCCATCATCATTGCGAGCATCTAGCCAAAGAGTAATAACAACGATTACGGGAACAAGAACGACCAGGCCCAGGGCCTGGGAAACAATTGTTATTATTTTCATGTAGGGNGTATGCCTCTTTTTTGAAATATGGCCAACCTAATCAATTAATGTTCAAAAAGAGGTCNGCTAGCCCTATTGTAGTATGATCACACCGTGAAAACTCGCCGAAACTTCGGTGCAAACCCGTTTAACTATTCGACAGGAATCGTCATGCAAGAAAAAGCAGAATCGAATTTCCCGGCACCTGTGGTCGCGTGGTCAACCTTGAGTATTCTGTTNCTGGCGTATATATCATCTTTTGTAGACAGANNNATAATNNNNTTACTTGTAGAGCCTATTAAAGCAGATTTTCAGATCTCGGATACCCAGGTAAGCCTGTTGCTGGGCCNNNCTTTNGNNATTTTCTATTGTTTGGTAGNNATACCGATAGGCAGATTGGTNGATATCTGGNCAAGGAAGAAAATAATTACAGTGGGCATAACACTCTGGAGCNTGATGACNGCCATGTGTGGATTAGCCCAAAATTATNNGCAACTTTTNNTNGCAAGGNTTGGNGTCGGTGTTGGCGANGCGTCTCTAGCNCCNGCTGCTTANTCGATACTGGCAGATAGTTTCCCNCCGAAAAAATTAGGTTTTGCGATGGGTGTCTTTAACATGGGCACNGCTGTGGGAGCAGGTCTAGCATTGATAATAGGNGGCACAATTATTTCATTCGTTACNGGNGAGANCCAAGGCAACATATCATTATATGGTNTTGATTTTCTNTCGGGGTGGCAGTGGGTTTTTATTCTGGTCGGCCTGCCTGGTTTGCTCATAGCTATGCTTACTTCTCTCATAAGAGAACCCGACAGAATGATCATTCAAGAAAAATCAAGTTTTCATGGTAATAACTCGATTCCAATTCAAGAAGTGAAGAGCTTTTTTGTAAAAAACCTAGATTTTTATTTACCTCATCATCTAGCTGTGGGGTGCAGTAACCTTGGATTGGTAGGAATTAACTCGTGGGTTGCAGTGTATTTTATGAGGATACATGGCTGGTCGCTGAGCGAAGCTGGCTTTAATATTGGCTTTGCCTTGATCCTTGGAGGCTCACTGGGTTTGATAGTAGGAGGTTGGTTAAGTGACAGATTTTCCATCCGCTTTGTAGGAGGAAAAGCTATTTTTTGNCTAATTTGTGCCATATTGTCCATCCCGTTCGCCACACTCTTCGCTACTGAAGAAAATGCTTTTAATGCGCTTGTATTTTTTGCCTTGAGTTATAGCTTTATGGTGGCGCCTATCCCTGCTGCCGCTGCAATGTTACAAGAGACTACTCCTAACCGTATGAGAGGTACGCTGTCTGCTTTTTA
>NZNL01000084.1 GCA_002694855.1 Gammaproteobacteria bacterium | reverse complement strand
TCTCTTCCTAATTACTTCTCAATCACATATCCTGTTCTTTACAACAAATTAATTCATTAATGGGAGCAATCTATGTTTCAAGCAAAACAGGCACTTTTTGCCGTCGCGATTAGTAGTCTANTNNCTTTNAGTTTNTCTGNNTGTGGGACAAACAANTTCNGCTGATCTGGTTNCCNNTGCNCTTGNCCATGGAGATAGGCCCNGNGNAGATGCCGCTGATGANGCTCGNCGNATGCCGCNNGANGTGCTCGCATTTGCCGGAATNGANNCAGGNNCNACTATACTCGAACTNGAAGCNGGNACNGGNTACTACACCGAAATTCTTAGCNGGACNGTNGGNCCNANCGGCAATGTNATNATGCAGAANCCNCCGGCNTTCGANGGNNTTTTCGGGGAGGCAGTTGAGCANCGCTTGGCNGNNNACCGNNTNNCCAANGTAANCNTGAGTAGGACTAATTTTGANGAGCTTNGACGNNNCTGATAATTCCNTNGACATGGTGACNTGGATTCTNGGNCCTCANGAGCTNTGGTNCCAACCNGGNGAGAANGTATCACTGGGNNATCCGGANGAATCGTTTGAGGAAATTTNCCGGGTATTGAANCCTGGTGGNGTNTTCCTNGNNNTAGACCATATNGCCNANGACAGTGCNGGGACAGAAGTNGGTGGCACGCTCCACCGGATAGGGGAAGGTATTGTTANAGANNTGGCNGAAGCCGCGGGCCTAAATGTCTTGCGGGNATCANATCTGCACAAGAATGAAGATGACCCATTGAATAACAGTGTGTTCGATCCTTCNATCCNGGGTCAGACCAGTAAATTCGTGATTCTCTTCGGAAAGTAAAGCTTTTACTGCCAGGATGGCAGGGCAGTCCACATCTTGCCCTGTACCTGGCTGCCGGCAAACGCACCACCACCCACNTACAACTTGCCCTGTATGATGGCTGCTGCCGGGGAGGAGAGCGGTANTGGTAATTCTCCGACTTTTTCCCACCCGCCTTGCTTAGCTAACCTTAGAATGTCTCCGTCCGTAGATTTCGTGCCGCCGGCGGGAGTCGTATGACCGCCGAACATGAAAATCTGATCGTTATGAACAAAAGTGGCTCCTTCCGCGTGGGAATGCCCTTTGGGAAGGTCTGGGCCGCGGCTCCAGGAATTGGTGACAGGGTCGTAGATGTCTACTCGGGGCTGATCGAGTTGCATACTGTCATGGTGAAATTGGCCGCCGATGGCATAGATTTTTTCGTCGAACACAACGGTAGAAAACTGGTTGCGTGGCACCGGCATTGGGGCCACAGTAGACCACTCGGCTGACCCAAGCGCCCAGGCTTCCAGATCAAGGACCCAGTGATCGCTGGAGTCGGTATCTCGGTCTATCATTAGCCCGCCGAAGTAGTGGAGATTGCTACCTATGACTGCCAACCCACCACCGGCGCGTGGGGCAGGTAGGAGTGGAGCCGCCGTATAACGATCCTGGTCAATATCGTAACTCCATACCTCCGCGATGGTATGTCCCTTGTAACCATCCTTGAATCCGCCGGCGAACCATACGGTTCTGCCGTCAAGCACCATATTCATATGGGTAATGGCACTAGGTAANTCNTGTATCGAGGTCCAGCTNTTGTCGCTGGGATCGAAAATTTCCGATCGTTTGCTCGAAACTACCCCTTCTGTATAACCGCCAAAGATATAAAGCTTGTCTTCCAAAACTACAGTACCTGGTTCCCACTTGCCGACTGGCATATCGGGGAGTGCCTGCCAATTCTGGCCTAATGCGTTGTTTACTATCAGTGACATCGCAACGATCAGATAAAAGCGCACACCTGGAAGGTTGTACTTAAGTGGTTTAAAGGCTTTTTTAGGTTTCATTCTCGGCCTCCGAAAGTTTTTAGTCAGGTAAACGGCGTGTTACTAGAGGGCATGTATGATTACCATGTTATGAAAATAGCGCACTCTATGGTAGTAATAGGGCAAACTAGAACGCAATTAAGTTTCCTAAAAAGATGAAAACTGACCGAACAAAGTCGCAGATNTNTTTCGNATTTNCGATCCTAATAATATGGGAATGCCTGATGCCAGTTGCTACAGCTCAGCCACCGGGACCAGAAACGATCAGTTTCACCGGTCCGCAAGTTGTAGAAGGCAAGGCTGCATACGAGATAAATTGTGCCGCTTGCCACGGGCTAGACCTTGAAGGNGCCGCTGTAGTTCCGAACCTGTCTGGCGAATCTTTTGCGACAAAATGGAGCGCAGCTCCCCTGAATGAATTCGCTATAGAGCTTCGACAAATGCCACCAGGTGGTGACAGTAGATTGGAAGACGAAGACTANGCTGCGATTGCTGCCTATATTCTTTCTTTCAATGGGGTACCAGCAGCACCGGATATGCCAGTAAACCGACTTAGTCTCGAGTCTGATGGTGTATTAACTAACCTAGACGGAAACCGGCAGGTAGAAATNGAGACAAGNATCGCCGGAAGCGCTGCAGCAGTGCTCCAAAAATTAACCCCAGTAACAGATGCTATGTTGAACAACCCTCCTGCCCAAGACTGGCTGTTATGGCAACGCAGTTACGATAACCAGGGCTTCAGTTCACTTGATCAGATTAATCGAGAAACGGTCAATAAATTAAAATTGAATTGGCGAATGCCCCTGCAGGTCGGTGAAAACAATCCGGGCCCATTAGTACATGATGGCATTATGTTTTTTTTCACATTTCCCGACACAGTGTTGGCAATAGACGCAACTAATGGCTCTCTGCTTTGGCGATACCAACACCAATCAGAAGTTCGCTCCAGTCAAAAAAAAGGAGTCGCATTGCATGCAGATAGGGTTTATGTGCCGACTTCTGATCTCCACGTATTGGCGCTTAACGCAAAAACCGGCGAGTTGATCTGGGATCATAAAATTGAGACTGAAGAGGAGTTAAGTGGATATCACTTACGAATGGCACCTTTTGTTGTTGGTAATACGGTAATGCAAGGTATTACATCACTGCGAATCGCGAAAGGGGGCTGGGTTTTGGGGTTGGATATCGATACCGGAGAAAAAAAATGGCGGTTTAATACCATCCCGCGACCAGGAGAGCCTGGTGGTAACACCTGGAATGGGTTGCCAATCGAAGGGCGAAGCGGTGGATCTGTCTGGAACGCGGGGGCTTATGACTCTGAATTGAATCTTGCCTATTTCGGAGTGGCGCCGACTTATGATACTGGCCCGTTGCTTTACCCGTTAGGAATTGATGGCATTACGAATGACGCTCTGTATACAAACGCTACCATAGCCTTGAATCCCGATAGCGGAGAACTTGTGTGGTATTACCAGCACCTGGCCAATGATCAATGGGATTTGGATTGGGCCTTCGAGCGTCAGATCGTAAGTATTCCTTTCAAAGGAGAAACTCGCAAAGCAGTAATCAACATTGGAAAGCTTGGTATTCTCGATGCGGTTGATGCCGCAAGTGGTCAATATATGTTTTCCATCGATATGGGCTTACAAAATGTTGTGACTTCGATTGATCCAGTTTCAGGTTATAAAACGATTAATCCGGCGACTATTCCAAACCCTGAGGAAACGCGCCTTATCTGTGCCAATCACTATGGGTCTAAAAGCTGGCCGCCATCGGCTTTCAATCCGAAAACGAATCGATTATTCGTGCCGTTGAATGAGGGCTGTATCGAAGCCGGTCCTGACGGCAGATATGAAATTCTAACGACTGGTGTGCTCATGGCTGAAGCGCTTCACCCTGAAAGTAATGGCAATATGGGACGTATCCAGGCTGTAGATTTAGGAAAGCAAGAATTCTCTTGGCGCTATAGGCAGCCGAGTCCAATTATTAGCTCAATTCTAGCCACAGCGGGCGGAATAGTTTTCGCGGGTGATTTAAATCGGGCTCTTAGAGCTTTTGACGAAGACACCGGTGAAATTTTGTGGGAAACCAATCTTGATGATGTGCCAAGTTCAACCATTATTACCTATGCAGTTGATGATATTCAGTATTTGGCTATTGGAGTTGGCCAAACTGGGTACCATGTTAATGACTGGAACAGGATGTATAATTTGTTTGCCGAAGAGGAAGACATGCCTGTGAACGACGCACCGAAGGGTGGAGCAGCGATTTGGGTTTTTTCAATAGAATAATGTTAGAAGACTGACTGTAAATTTTGTACTCAGCAAGGAGATAAAAATGAGAAAAATAGTGTTGATGATTATGGGTCTAGGCTGCATTAGCTTTGCGAATGCGGGTCAAGCGCCTCAGCCGTGCGGGCCGGCAGGACAGTTGGCAGATGAGTTTTCAGCCAATGTAGGATCAGATGCTCGCTGTTTCGAGCTTCGTATGTATACAGCAGAGGCAGCGGTTAACGGTGAGGGTGGCATCAATGATCTTCACCAGCGCTTCAGAGAAGAAGAGGTCGCAATTTTTGAGAAGCACGGGGCTGAAGTGGTTGCGGTGTGGCAGCGACTCGATGACCCGAACACTCTGGTATGGATGTTGGCTTATCGCGACCGTGCTCATCGCCAGGAAGTATGGGCTGGTTTTGCGGCCGACCCGGCCTGGGCTGCACTTAGGGAAAAATACCCTGTCGGGGTTTCAATCGAAGCCTACATGATGAGTTCGACTAACTATTCGAACCTTAAGTAACTAAACGGGATGTCTGGATCAAAATGAACGCGGCGCAACTCTCTTCATAGAGCTTTCACTCGCTTTCCGTTTTGTTTTTACTCAGATCGTTCCAAGAGGGCAGAAGTGCAAACCATTTCTGCCTTTTTTGATTGCCAGAGTCCAAAAGTCAAGAAATGAATAAGACATGGCGCATAGCCGGAATCGATTTTGAACACTTTCACATGGGGGATAATCTGCGCATGGCGTTCGAGCATCCCAACGTNGAAATNGTGGGNATATGTGACGAGACGCCGGAAAAAATGACACAAAGCATTGAGAATTTTGGCATCTCTTCGCAAGCTGTGTTCACGGATTTTCGAGCCTGCATTGAATCCACCAAACCCGATATTGTGCTGCTGTGTCCGGCAACGGGGCGGCACGCCGAGGCGGTCGAACAGATCGCACCTTTCGGTACCCACATCATCATGGAAAAGCCCTTTGCCTCGAGCCTGGCTGAGGCCGACCGAATGACTGCCGCAATGCACAAAGACCAGCGTCTGGCTATTAATTGGCCGTTGGCATGGTATCCACCTCATATCACCGCNAAACGGCTAATCGACGAAGGCCGGATCGGCGATGTGCTTGAAGTGCACTTTTATGATGGCAATCGTGGTCCACTATGGCACCTTGCCGATAAAATCGANACAACCGCTGCAGAAGTTGAAGCTGGCAAGCCCCACAGTTGGTTCTACAAGGCATCCCTCGGCGGAGGGTCCTTGTTGGACTACCTCGGCTACGGCACCACGCTGGGCACTTGGTATCAGGGAGGCCGCGCGCCACTCGAAGTCACTTCGATGATCCATGTTCCCCAGGGTCTGGAGGTGGATGAACATAGCATCACCATCGCGCGCTATTCCCATGGGCTGTCAAAATTCGAAACGCGATGGGGTACATTCACCGACCCTTGGACGCACCAGCCGCAACCCAAATGCGGATTCGTCGTCGTGGGGACTGAAGGAACCATCGCTAATTACGACTACGAGTCGACTATTCGGTTGCAATCGCATGAGCATTCAGAAGGCATTAACCTAGATGTTGATTCGGTTAGCGCGCCGTTTCAGAACCCGATCCAATACGTGGTGCATTGCCTCGATACTGACCAGCCAATCGAAGGCCCTCTTGCTCCTGCTATCTCTCGCCTNGGTCAGCAAATAGTTGACACTGCTTTCCAAAGCGCACATGAAGGCCGCACTCTNCCNCTANTCGAGGGNTGAGCGGATGTCCGATAAGTTATTAGTGTCCTNTATTGAGTATTTTCGGATACGGAATGCGGTATTAATTTTTATTCTTCTTGCGATCGGTGTCAGTGGNTGCGCGAATAGGCCACAGCAGTCAGAGCTTGAAACTTTCGAGCGAGGTAATGATTATGATTATCAACTTTCCAGTTTGGCAGGCGCCAGCAATTATCGTCTCACACTAACAGAAGAAGGATTTGAATGGCCTATTCTTGCTCCAGGTACCGATACGGCGTTGCTTGAGATTTCACTGCGGCGTGCTCGAGGACAGACCCCAGCTATTGAAATTAAAACTGGGGCCACTACTGTCATTCAGTATTTTGAGCAAGGTGGGCAGGGGCGGCGCTACCTGGACCTCAGTCCGTTACTTAAAGCGACTATCGAGCCTGGGGATTTCATTCAATTTACTAGCTTGGGAGCAGAGTGGAACTCGGAATCGGTGAACCTAGTCACATTTACAAATCCGTCTGTCGAAGGACGCAGAGTATTAGTGGTAGCACCCCATCCGGATGATGCAGAAATCGCGGCGTTTGGTTTATACCAATCATCTGAAGCTGATGTGGTGACCATCACAGCAGGTGACGCAGGAGGAGCTAACTTCGGGGCCTTGTGGTCGAACGAAGGAGAGCAATACCGGGCTAAGGGTCGAATCAGGACTCTTGATAGTCTCACTGTGCCCCTTCTTGGAGGTCTGAGGCCGGAATCTGTAAGGAATCTCGGTTATTACGATGCCACCCTCCAACAACTGTGGCTGCAGCGGCCGAAACGGGTTGGGCCGCTACTCGCTTACCTCGAAGAACCCGGATATTACCGGCGTCTCAATTTCGATCCTGAGCTGCGCGATCGGGTATTTGAATCAAGTTGGCCGTCACTTGTTGCTGATCTGGTGAGTGAGCTTGAAAGAGTTCAGCCCGACACCATAGTCGCACCGCATCCGAGACTCGATCGTCACCTTGATCATCAGTTTGCCTCGATAGCGTTATTTGAGGCACTTGCCCAATGGGGTAGAGAATGCGATATCCTGCTTTATACGAATCATGCGATCGGCAACGAAGCTTTTCCGCTGGGACCACGGGACGGAATGACTGGTCTGCCTGCGTGGAATGGAGAAGGTCTGCATTTGCGTCGCCTGTTTTCTCACCAGTTAACAGTTGAAGATCAGCGCCGTAAGCTGGTAGCGTTGGAGGCAATGCACGACCTTCGTCCATTCGATTTGCGTGATGGAAATGACGTTAGTCAGGTGTCGCCCCTTTATGACTATTTTCGTCGGGGAGCCCGGCCAAACGAGATATTTCTCGTTACTGACCTCGGTGGNGCACGCGCGATCTATGAGGAATTCCTCGGTGAATACGAAGTAAGCGAATAGAGCAGGGCAGATTTAGCGATAGCACGGGCTACTGCGTAAGAATAGAAAGATAATACGTCCCGTTTTGGGGAGAATAAAAGCAATGAATTATATAAAGAGCCGCCTTGGCGCGATGATGTTTCTGCAGTACGCGGTATGGGGAATCTGGTTGCCTGTGCTGGCAACATATTTGCAATCACCCATAGCGGACGGAGGTTTAGGGTTCACTTCCGGGCAGGTAGGTTGGATTATTGGACTGGCTGGCTCGATTGGTGCAGCAAGTGCGCCGTTTATCGCCGGGCAGTTCACTGACCGTTATTTTTCAACCGAAAAATTTCTCGCGGTACTACTGGTTCTTGGTGGAATAGTAAAAATTATCACTGCCTATCAAGACACGTTTTTCGCCTGGCTCGTCTTGTCCATTGTATACAGCGTACTTTACATGCCGACGCTTTCGCTGACGAATGTTATGGCCTTTGCCCATCTGGATAATCCTGACAGGGAGTGGCCGCGAATACGAGTGATGGGCACATTCGGCTGGATCGCGGCTAGCTGGCTGTTTCCCATGATTTGGCTGCAATCCGATTTACAGTTTCAGGCCCTGCCTCCATTCTTCGTTGGAACAGAAGCACCCGATGCCACAGCACGCTTGGTCGACACTTTGAAGGTATCGGGCGTTCTTTCTATTTTATACGCAACCTTCTGTTTACTGTTGCCTAATACGCCGCCAAGGAAGGAGGGCGTGGAAAAACTGGCTTTCAAGAAGGCTTTCAGCTTATTTAGCCATCGATCCTTCGCGATATTGGTATTAGCGAGTCTGCCTATTTCGGTCATTCATCAGATCTATTTTATGCAGGCCGGCCCGTTTTTCGAGAACCAGTTAGGGTTACTGGTCACCTACATCGCGCCGGCGATGACGGTCGGTCAGTTCGCAGAGATTGGGGTGATGGTGTTTCTTGGCGTATTTCTTGTTCGCCTGGGATTCCGCTGGACAATCGCGCTGGGCGGCTTTGCTTATTTCGCGCGCTATGCAATTTGGGGGCTAATTAGTATGCAGGACGCAGCAGGTCCATCGGTGGATGCCGCGGGTCAGTTCGTATGGACCATCCCGTTGATGATTGGCGTTTTCAGTCAATTGCTACACGGAGTTTGTTACGCGTGCTTCTTCGCTTCGGCATATATGTACGTCGATCGCATTGCCGATGCAGACATTCGCAATTCGGCGCAGACAGTTTTTGGGATCATTATTCTGGGTGCTGGCCCGATGTTAGCCGGTCCGTTTCTGGGTATTCTCGGCAGTGTCTTTGGCGAAGCTGGCGTGGTGACCGATTTTGCGGGCATGTGGTTTACCTTGGCGGCGATCGCGTTAATCACAACAGTGTTAGTGGGGTTCGCCTTCGAGGATGAGACCCAAGGGGAGATCGTTTTACAGTCTGCATGATGAGCAAAATAGGGGCAGATGACACTTTTGGTTTGTGCACCTTTAGATTGCTAATCCGGCAGCGCAAAAACCCATAGCGAAGCACCGCTTGGTGGATTTGTGATTCCTGCTATACGTTCCATGCCGTTGGTATGGTAACTGCCAGAATTAGTAGCCACGGCGACATACTGTTTACCATCAACTCTGTAGGTAATTGGATAGGAACTTGGTGAATTGTCGAGGCGCTGTTGCCAGAGGACCTCTCCGCTGTCCTGGTCGATCGCCTGGAACCAACGATCTACGGTTCCCCGAAATAGTAGGCCACTGTCTGTGGTTAGATGGCCGCTGGCAGGCGGAGCGACCTGCCGTCTGGTCCAGACTTCTTCGCGTGTTTCTAGGTTCACCGCTTTGACCAGGCCCCATAGGCCCTCTTCATCGGAATTCGGGTATTTCTGCCAGCGCTGGCCGGTGCTTCTCTCTATGCAAGTATCCTGCAATGGGATGTAGAGAATCCCAGTATTAGGGTTGTAGGACGTAGACTGCATATTGCGTGCTCCCAATGCCTTGGGGCAAATGCCATCTAGTGAGAGGCCCTGTAATACCTGACCCGGTTCGGGAATGGCATCAGGGTACGGGGTTTTGTCACCGTTACGTGGATCAATTTCGGAAAAAACGTTCTGCATGTCCATGTCGATAGAAAAGAGATATTCACCAGTGGCAGCGTCCAACGCTTCAAAAATTGCTTCTTTACCTCCGGTGACAACCGCTTTGCGCATCTGACCGTTCACCGGCAAGCTTATAATTTGGCGTTCAAAAGCCCAGTCGTGGTCTAGCTGNTCGTTGCGGACGTGTTGGAAATGCCAAACCAGTTCTCCNGTATCTGCGTCCAGTGCTATTGTAGAATTGGTGTACAACGCATCGGTAGTGATCCCTGGGAGAGTCAGTGGGACTCTGAGTGCATCGGTNTCATAAGTGGGGGCTGGTCCAAAGTAGACCAGGTTTAATTCTGGGTCATAGCTGCCGGGTACCCAAACAGAACCTCCAGTGCGTTCCATAACTGGCATCCCGTTCCAGCTATTNCCGCCGGGTTCATTAGGTCTTGCCACTGTATANAAGCGCCATGCCTCGGCGCCGGTTTCGAGGTCAATTGCGACGATGAAATTTCCACCGGCGATCGCCAACTGACCGGTCAAACCAATGATTGCTTTTCCGTTTACGACCATGGGTGCCGCTTTCATCCAGTGATCTTGTTCGTCACCGGTATCGATCTTATGATCCCAGACCAGCTTTCCGGTGCGAGCTTCCAACGCCAACAGGTGAATGTCCGAAGTCGGAACTATGATCTTGTCCTGGTAGATTGCTACCCCTTTCTTGGAATTCAGTGGCTTATCGGAATCCAGTTCCCGCTGGAAGCTCCACAGCAGATCGCCGCTGGATGCGTCGATTGCCTGAACAATATCGCCGGCACTATAAGCAAAGAGCACGCCGTCATGAACCAGAGGGGTCATCATATTGGCCCCGGGGGGCAGCGCCCAATTCCATGCCATACGTAAATCGCTTACATTGCCCTTATTAATCTGATCGAGTGGACTGTGGCCCAGATTTGCGTGGGTTCGTCGCCATACCAGCCAGTCGTCTGCAGGGGGGTTCAGTAGCATTTCATTGCTAACTGGTCTTAAGTCATCNAGGCGGCTGTTGGGTAGAATAGGTCCGTTGCTTAAGTAAGCCAGTCGCTGCCTTGGACTGCGTTGTCTTCTTANTGCCTGTGCCGGTATGAGAATCTCATTCATTGCTGCCACTTCGCTAGGCAAGGGATTATCACCGGCTTCGGCACCGTTTTGTTGTAGTAGGTAGGCCAGTATGTTGCTGTAAACCCGATCATCTAACCCATCAACCTGTTCAGGTGGCATGCGCCGAAGTTCTGCAGCCAACTCGGCAACAGCCTTTCCTCCCCAACGGCGAGTNAAAAAATCTCCACTTAAACTTGGAGCCAACTCGAAACCTTCGAGATTGTCTCCATGGCAAGCTACACATTGTTGCTGGTATGCTGCTTCCCCTGCTGCAGCTTGTGCGAGGGTATAGCTTGCCACTTGTTGTGATTGTTGCTGTGCATGTGAAAGGAAACCCGGAATATTCCCGCTGAACGCAGCAACTAATCCTATTACCAGGAGAAATTTAAATTTCATAATCAGCCTCAATGGTTGGCTTTGCAGTGGTCAGCGGTAAAAAAGTATAAGGGTAACAAAACATATCCTCGTAATATGGAGTTGTCCAGTTTCATCNCGATAACAAATTAAATAGGAGTACGATTGAATATAGGATCGTTTAGGGGAATGGAATTTTAGGAACTGGTACCTCGAAGCGTAAGCAAGCCACCGACACGAGGATTTTGAGTAAATAGCGTTACTGATAGCATGAGCTATAGATTTGGCTCTAATCTTTTCACTCTGATTCTTTTAGTTAAGGCAGCAGCAATTCTGCCAGAACCGGCAGGTGGTCAGAGGGATAATTTCCGTTCCATTGATCAGAGATCACGCCATAGCGCTGAACTTTGATGCCTTCGGCCACAAAGATGTAATCGATGCGCCGGTAACTAGAACCCGGCACTACGGTGAATCCGCTAAAAGTCCCCTCAGGCCCGTGAGGAGGCGTAATGGAGAGCAGTCGGCTGTCCCGAAGCGAAGCAGTCATGACTTGATAGGTCTCAGTGGAAGGAGGTACATTGAAATCCCCAGTAACAATGATAGGTTCATTGGCTGCCATGATTTGAAGCCGACTGACTATTAGCCGGGCGCTTTCCGTGCGAGCCTGTTCACCCCNATGGTCNAAGTGGGTGTTTAAATAGAAGAAGGATCGATTGTTACGTAGGTCTTTTAATCGTGCCCAATTAGCCAATCGTGTAATTGCTGCATCCCAGCTTCTGCTGCCTGGTAGCTCTGGCGTCTCCGATAACCAGAATGTGCCTTGATCGACAACCTCGAAATGATCACGGCGGTAAAAGAAAGGTGAAAATTCGCCGGCATCGACACCGTCGTCTCTACCCACGCCAATCCAGTCATACTCTGGCAATAACTGTTGCAAATCTTCGATCTGATCCCGCAGCGCTTCCTGCATGCCAATCAAGTCGGCCCCATGGAAACGAATCACACTGGCTACACGGTTCTTGCGATTGGNCCAGGTGTNTTCACCATCATTGGGGTTGTTGTAACGAATATTNAAACTCATTACTTTCAGNGGAAACTGAGANTGNTCTGCAGGCTCAATTTCCTGNGCATTNATTGGCTGCAATAAAGAGAATAGCAAGCCNAACAAGGTCGAGAGATAAGTNTTCATTGCAGATGCACGGCTCNATCAAGGAAGTCCTNTATTGANCTAAACNTTAGGTGAGTNCANGGACTACGTCAACGGTGCTTNAGATATCTTCAATTATTCACGGCCACTANNTAGCAACTTCACAAGAGCCGATGTCATGAGATATGCTAGACTGCAAAGCAATGAGNAAAACAGCTANGAGCGAGAGTTTTACAAACAGCTGACCCGANTANAATTATAAGCAAGCAGCGCNCTAGCAACATCCTTCTCCAGGAGGAAACCATGAAAAAAANACTAGTTGCTCTCATTACCGTTTTACCTGTTGTCCTCGTGCCAACTCTTTCAATTGCCCAGAATGACTTTCCACGAACACCGTCGGGCAAACCAGATTTCAACGGGAATTACGATATTTCCACCTTGACCCCGTTCCAGCGCCCCAGCGAATTCGGTGATCGTCTGTACCTGGGCCCGGAAGAGGCCAAGGCGCTAAGAGATCGTGAAATGAATGCTCGCTCACGTGGATCCGAACTGAGCGATCCCAATCGCAGAGCACCGGAGCAAGGCGGCAATATTGGCTCCTACAACGATTTCTGGTTCGATCGGGGTAATGATGGGTTTTCCATTGACGGTCAATTTCGAACCTCCATTTTGACCTACCCAGAAAATGGACGCATGCCTCCTCTTACGGCTGAAGGTCAGGCTAAAGCTGAAGCGGCACCAAAGTTCGCCTGGGCGGAAAGAGACGGTGCTTGGTGGCTGGAAACCGGTGATCAACCCTATGACGGTCCTGAAAATCAAACCCTGGCGGTTCGCTGCATCTACCACCAGTCTGCGTCTATTCCCATAACGCCGCGGGTCTATAACAATCTGAAAACCATTGTGCAGACTGATGATTACATAATGCTATACATCGAGTGGATGCACTGGGCCCGGATAATCTGGATTA
>NZNL01000083.1 GCA_002694855.1 Gammaproteobacteria bacterium | reverse complement strand
CATCAGTTCTGCCATAGCCCATGTTCTAGCTCGGTCAGCAACTGCCTGCCCAGAAGCAAGCTCAATGGCCAGCCTTTGTTCCTCTAGCCATTGATCGAAATCGGCCTCCTCTTGGACCTCCACGACTATCGGCATAAAGGCGTGATCTTTACCACAAAATTCCGCGCACTGCCCTCGGTATAAGCCCGGCTCATCGACTCGGGTCCACGCTTCATTGATGAACCCTGGTATCGCGTCTTGCTTNACNGCAAAGTCNGGTATCCACCANGANTGTATNACGTCNTCNGCCGTNGTNAGNAANCGAACCTTNNTNTTNGTNGGNANAACCANCACATTNTCNACNTCCANNAAATAGTTNNTNCCNTTNGGCTCAAGGTTATCCCTCTCCGCTTGGGCCGTCGTCAAGTTGCTATAGAAGCCTATATTTGAATCGAGGTATTGATAGTGCCACTTCCACTGCGACCCAGTTATGAGGATGGATAGATCGGGATCGCTGTTATCTTCAATCTCTATCAAAGTTCTAGTTGCCGGTACCGCCAGGCTAATTAAAATCAATACCGGTATAAGTGTCCAGACGATTTCTACCGCGGTACTCTCATGAAAATCTGCTGGCTTTGGATTCTTTGAACGACGATGGGCATATATCGAATAAAACATGATGCCGAAGACTAGGATTCCTATTACTACGACGATGGACAGGCTTAGATGATGCAGNTCCTGGATCTCCCGGCTCATTTCGGTGACCCCTGGNCGGACATCCATTGCCGCAGCAAAGGCCACACGAGTAAACCCTAATAACAATGAGAGTGTCAGACCTTTCTGCAGCATACTTTTAATAGAAGTCACGTGTTTCCTATTGTCCTTTTGGTTTGTCCCGTTTGGTACACCAACTTAGTTTGAATAGGGCCGCTTGTCAGCGTTTCAATTGGGCCAATGTTCGCAATTGGTTTCTACCCTGCCAGTCACGGTAATGGATGGCCATCGCTCGCTCGGTGTGGCCTTGCCAGTCACCGTGATGGGCCAGTAAAAATGAGTCGCCGTCAATTCTNNCCTGCCANGGAGCTCCTTCCCAGTCCATAAAGGCCAGCATAGAATTTGAATGTTGGCTCCATCTCCCTTCATTTTGTGGCCGAAGTTCAAAGCCCTCACTTCGAACCCAGCCAGTCCACTTTTCACCATTCCAGGTAACAAACTCCATTGAGCTTTGAACCCAAGGTTCATTAACGGGTTCAGAGCCAGTATAGGAAGTTGCATCAAAAACCAGTTTAGCGGCCACGATAGGAGTAAGTANAATCACTGCTACGCTCACGAAAAATTTGATATCCGATCTCCCAATTTCACTTTACAGCGTTATAAAAATTAATACCGATGACACACAAAATTTAACCGTTCCATCTGTCCTATCAATTTGTTCGCTCGCCATTAAAGCAGGCGCGCGCACCAACTATGTTAATAGATTTTTCTACTTTTTCGACAAGGGGAAGGTTAAACATTAAGACAAAGATTAAAAAACGGCTTCACTACTAGTTATATTTAAAACTGTTCCACTAATTAGCGCTTAGTACTTAGTGTTTAGGATACAAAAACTCACTACCTCTGAAGGGAAAAATTATACCTGTCTGTTCAAATCTTTACAAATTTCAATTGGGTTGGGTTGGGTTGTATCAATGCCATACATCATTTCCTAACAACAACGCCCCGGCGATAGTCTGAATCACCTATACCCTAGCTTATTCTATTTTCGACTGCTCCCTAAGGATACTTATCACCGGTCCTGTATTAGGTTTTTTCCCGCGCCAGATCGAAAAGGATTCTGCTGCCTGTTCCACCAGCATGCCTAAACCATCTAGCGCAAGGGCAACTCCATTCCCCTTAGCCCATCGAACAAACACAGTTGCTTCAACGCCATACATCATGTCGTAACAACAACACCCCGGCTGCAGAGCATTTCTGTTCAGTGGCGGCAATTCCCCACTGAGGCTTAAAGAAGTGGCATTGATAATGAGATCAAACCCGGTTGCGCTAAAATTTTCGTAACAGAAACTCTCTACCTCGGCAAGGCCGCCAAACTCTTCTTTTAATTGCTGTGCTTTTGATAAGGTGCGATTAAGCAAAACAATTGATGAAGGCTGATGATTGATAAGCTCCGAAAGTGCGCCCCGAGCGGCGCCACCTGCGCCCAATAAAAGCACTCTTCTCTCTCGAATAGAGAATCCGTTATTGTCCTGTATGTCTCTAACAAGACCTATGCCGTCGGTGTTCTCTCCCCACAAAGTGCCGGCATCGTCTAGGTATAGCGTATTAACCGACCTTGCGAGAGCCGCGTGCTCCCCATGTCGCTCAGCCAACCGGTAAGCAGCCTCTTTGAAAGGCACTGTTATATTNAGTCCCGCGCCTTTATCGATGAAAAATTCTTTTACAAAATTGTCAAAGTTGTCGGCTTCAACTTTAACAGCGCGATACTCCAGGTCTTCACCGGTTTGGGCGGCNAAAAGTTGGTGAATATAGGGCGATTTGCTGTGCTCAACAGGATTGCCTACTACGTTATAGAGAGACACGATTCGTTAAATCCAATTTGATTACTTATCAGACCCAATCTCTGGGTTTTAAAAAATGAGTGTACAGCTTTTCTTCTTCGCTGCCTGGCTCTGGGCTCCAATCGTAAGTCCACCTTACTATCGGTGGTAGCGACATAAGTATCGATTCGATGCGTCCAGCTTGGGACTGGAGCCCAAACACTGTTCCCCGGTCATAAACCAGGTTGAACTCCGCATATCTGCCTCGGCGGTATTCCTGGAATTCCTTTTGCTGCCGCGTGAATTTTAGGTTCTTTCTTTTTTCTATTATGGGGGCATATGCCTCTATGTAACTGTTGGCCATAGAGCGAACAAACGCAAAACTTTGCTCAAAGCCAAGCTCATTGAAATCGTCAAAAAACAATCCGCCTACGCCGCGGGTTTCATTTCTGTGCCTAATAAAGAAGTATTCATCACACCACTTTTTGAATCTAATATAGTACTCGTCACCAAAATCGGTACAAGATTTCCTGGCAACTGAATGCCAATGAACACAGTCTTCTTCGAAACCGTAATATGGCGTGAGGTCATAGCCACCCCCGAACCACCAGACTGATTCTTCGCCCTCTTTTTCCGCCACGAATAATCGAAAGTTTGCATGCGAAGTAGGCACGAATGGATTCAGCGGATGAATCACGACGGACACTCCCATCGCCTGAAATGCCCTACCAACAAGTTCCGGGCGTGCGCCTGTAGCTGACGCAGGCATGGTTTTGCCGAAGATATGAGAAAAATTCACTCCTCCTTTTTCGAACACGGCGCCGTTGCTGATAACGCGCGTGGTACCGGACCCTCCTTCTCCTCGGTCCCATTTATCCGAATGAAAGCTTGACTGGCGGTCGAATTTCCCGAGGTCGTTGCAGATGTTCTCTTGCAGCTCTAGAAGGAACTCCTTCACCGCCGCTATATTAACTGGGTCCAATTCGGCTCCCCCTGCTTGTGTCTGACTAATCCTTTTATCGAATTAGCCTGCCTGTTTTCAGGTCCCTTATCTCTGATGTAGCTGAATCCGAACCGAGCATTCCTTCGACTATAAAATCCACCTTGCTGGAAAATTCTCGTTTCAATTCCTGCAAAGACCGGATATCAGTTTCGCCTGCTATATTTGCCGATGTTGAAACAAGCGGTTTGCCGAATTGCGAACATAGTGCCCTAACCACTGGATGCGCGCTCACTCGGATGGCAACCGAGTCATTTCTCCCTTTTACCCAGCCAGGGATTTGATTATCAGCATCAGGAACCAGCCAAGTAACTGGCCCAGGCCAAGTATCGTGTAACTGGGCAAGCTTAGTTTCACTCAACGAATCCAATAGTGTGCCAAACTGTTCGACGCTTGCTGCAACCAGGATCAACCCCTTGCTCATTGATCTTTGCTTGATCGCAACCACTCGTTCCACAGCGTCGCGATTGTAGGGATCACAACCCAGCCCCCAAACCGCCTCTGTGGGATAGGCGATAACGTGGCCCTGGGCTAGGTGGCGACAGGCAACTTTACAATCTAAGGGTCCGCAGGACATAGTCTGCTGAGAGCTTACTTCAATGAGGCCTGTAGTGCCTGGTCTTGGGATTGTACTTTCTCGGCGGTAGCTACTCGGTCCTTTTTTACTCTCTCTGCCAACTCGTCGTCTCCCAAAGATAGAATTTGGGCAGCAAGGTAGCCTGCATTCTTGGCACCACTCTCTCCAATGGCCACCGTTGCAACGGGCACGCCCCCCGGCATTTGCACGGTAGACAGCAAGGCGTCTAGCCCCTTCAATGGCCCGGCGTCTATGGGAACGCCAATAACCGGCTTGGTAGTATGAGCCGCAATCGCTCCGGCTAGATGTGCAGCTAACCCTGCTCCAGCGATAAAAACCTGGCAGCCTCGCGCCTCAGCATCACTAATGAACTGTTGAGTAATAGAGGGCGTTCTATGGGCCGAAGTAATTTTGATCTCACACTCTATTTGCAGTCGCTTCAGTATATCTGCGGTTGCCTGCATTACCGTGAGGTCCGATTGTGACCCTAATAATATAGAGACAAAAGGCTTGCTCATAGTGTCTGTTCCCAAGGTGAAAATTGCGAAACGGGGAAACTACCGCAGACCGGCCACCTATGCAAGAGAGACCAGCGCTCTCTCGAATATCTGGTGATTGAATGTGCAACAATGGCCGTGTCACAGGGACGCCTTTCTTATTGGCGAGTCCTAGACATTTGCACCTGGAATTCGAAAAAGTACGTCTATATATGGGCCACTAACACAGCAAGTTTGTGCTTCATTGGCAAAGTTTTAACCGTTAAAATTCTGCACCTTTAGGCATAGATAGCCTGGCAATACGTTATAATTGCGCCTGGAAGCAGTTAATTGATAGATTCTTTTACCACTAAAAGCAGGCCCTTTGAGACAATGGCAATTTTACAAATTCTGGAATTTCCTGACCCCAGGCTAAGGAAAATAGCGGTCCCCGTAACTGTTTTCGATGTCAACCTCGAAGTTTTGATTAGCTCTATGTTAGAAACTATGTACGAAGCAGACGGCATAGGCCTTGCGGCCACTCAAGTTAATGTCCACAAACGGCTTTTGGTGTTAGATGTTTCTGAAGAGAAAGATGGTCCACAAACATTTATTAATCCAACTTATGAGGTGATTGAAGAGGCCCTGACGGAGCATGACGAAGGCTGCTTGTCAGTGCCGGGATTCTATGAAACGGTGGCTCGACCTAGCGCCATAAAGGTAAATGCGCAAAATCTCAAAGGTGAAACTTTCGAGCGTGAGGCAACAGGCATCCTNTCGACCTGCATTCAACACGAAATTGACCACCTGGATGGTAAACTGTTCGTCGACTATCTCAGCACCCTNAAGCGGCAACGAATTCGCAGTAAGCTCGAAAAAGAGCATAAAAAGTCAGCATAACCACCTATGGGAAATTTACGAATCTGTTTCGCAGGTACTCCTGAATTTGCGGCCGNGCATTTATTGGCATTGTTGGATTCTCCTCATCAAGTGATCGCGACCTACACCCAGCCTGACCGACCTTCTGGGCGCGGCAAAAAACTGCTGCCAAGCCCCACTAAACGAGTTGCCGAACAAAGCGCAATCCCTTTGTTCCAGCCGACAACCCTGAGAGCCCAGGATCAATATAACCTTCTCGAGGGGCTTTGCCCTGACGTGTTGGTAGTTGTTGCCTACGGCCTAATACTGCCAAGGGCCATTCTTTCTATTCCAAAATTTGGGTGTATTAATGTACACGCTTCTTTGTTACCTCGCTGGCGAGGCGCAGCGCCAATAGAGCGGGCGATACTAGCTGGCGACAAAGAATCAGGTATCACAATTTTGCAGATGGATGAAGGGCTTGATACCGGGGCTATACTTTACCAACAACCCATATCTATAGCCGATTCGGACACGAGGCAGAGCCTTGAAGATAATCTCGCTCATGCTGGCAAGGGCGCTTTACTTTACACATTAGATAATCTCGAGCTGCTTATGGCCGGAGCAATTCAGCAGGACAATCAAGTCAGTACATATGCGGAAAAGCTGCAAAAAACAGAGGCGCTGATTAATTGGAAGTCTCCGGCAAGCACAATTAGTCGCACTATTCGTGCAGGTATTGGNCGATTTCCGGCGTACACTTTCCTGGATGGNGACAGGCTCCGAATTATCGAAGCAACACCAAAAGCGAATAGGTTTGAACACCCCCCCGGCACTATTGCCGAACTTGGTAGAAATGGCTTCGTTGTGGCTTGCTCCAATTCTTCCCTTCATGTGAACTTAGTCCAATTACCCGGCAAGAATGTCGCCAATGTGGCCCAAGTATTAAACGCTCGTCCATCACTATTTGCTCCCGGTAAGTCTTTTACGAATTCTGAAGCACAGTCTTGATGAATAGCAAAGACTACCGAGCTATCAGTGTAAAAATACTTACAGCCCTACAGAAGGGTAGCGGCTCCTTAACCAGCCATCTTGCGCAATATACTGACCTGCACGACTATGGCCTGCTGCAGGAAACTACCTATGGGGCCTGCCGCTGGTTTCATGCCCTGGAGTATTTGTTAAATCAACTAGTAAGCAAACCACTAAGAGACAAAGACCTTGATCTGAAATCTCTGCTCATTATTGGCTTTTACCAGCTACGCGAACTCTCTATCCCAGACTACGCTGTAATTAATGAAACGGTTTCCACGGCAAGCATGTATGGAAAACCATGGGGAAAGTCACTTATTAATGGCGTGCTCAGAAACTACTTGCGCTCCCAACATGAACTGGAAGAGCGCCTTAATCAATCTGCAGCGGACACCCGTTATTCACACCCGTCTTGGTTAGTTGATGAACTGTTTAAGCAGTGGCCTGAACAGGCGGAACAAATCCTTGCCCACAATAATGTGCGCCCCCCGATGACACTACGGGCTAACCAGCGCCAAAACAGTAGGGAGGAGCTACTAAAACAATTACACGTCGCCAGCGTAGGCGCGCAAGCAGGCAAATTTAGCGATACCGCTATTTACCTGGATCAACCCCGCCCACTAACGAACCTTCCAGGATTTGATAACGGGCAATTAAGTGTCCAGGATGAAGCCTCTCAACTGGTTCCCGCGCTCTTGCAACTGTCGCCTGGACAATCTGTTCTGGACGCCTGTGCTGCACCAGGAGGCAAAACCTGCCACATTCTCGAAAGTGAATGCTCACTCACCTCTTTGCTTGCCTTGGATAGGGCCTCCGNCCGTGTAAACAAGATCAAGGACAATCTCACACGGCTCCATCTCGAGGCCACTACGCTTTGCGCAGATGTTAATATTCCTAGTACCTGGTGGGACGGGAAAAAGTTCGATCGTATCCTGCTTGACGCGCCCTGTTCGGCGACTGGAGTGGTTCGCAGACATCCGGATATTAAACTGTTGGGAACACCGGAGAATGTGCTTTCGTTACAAAAGAATCAGCAAGAATTACTCAACTCCCTATGGCCCTGCTTAAAAAAAGGCGGTTTATTACTTTACACCACCTGCTCATTGCTTAGNCAGGAGAACGAATTCATTATCGATGAGTTCCTACAATGCACGGATAACGCTAAATATGAAGGCGTTGCGGCCGATTGGGGAGTAGAATGCCGCTATGGAAGACAGCTGCTCACTGGCGCAAATGACGGCCCTGATGGATTCTTCTACTGTTTGCTTCGAAAAATCTAGCCAATCGCAATTGCCGGCTTTCAGAGAACCACGCGCATGAAGAAAATAATCATTCTCGGTGCAAACCAAGTTGCCGGTGCACTTGCTGAAACTCTGGCTAACGAAAAGAACGACATCACTGTTGTGGATACCGACGCCGAGAAACTACAAGAATTAAAGGACCGCATCGATATAGGCACCGTTACGGGNCAGGCTTCCCACCCTGACGTTTTGGAGAAAGCAGGCGGNCAAGATGCTGACATGATCATCGCTGTTACCGATAGTGATGAAATNAATATGGTCGCTTGCNGGGTCGCNTATTCCCTGTTCCAGACAAGAGAGAAAATCTGTTGTATNCGTTCCACCAGTTATCTGGATAGNAAGGATAAGCTGCAGGGCAAGCACGGAATCGCNGTAGACGATATTGTCAGCCCTGAAGCCATCGTCTCCGATTANATTTCNCNCCTTATCGATCTNCCCGGCTCCCTGCAGGTGCTCGATTTCGCTANGGGGAAAGTGCAACTGGTTGCCGTTAAAGCCTTTTATGGCGGGCCACTAGTTGGCCAAGAAATTCGTATGCTTCGACAACACATGCCTAAAATTGAAACCCGGGTTGCGGCCATTTTCAGAAAGGATCGCCCGATTATNCCGGAAGGATCGACNGTAATCGAAGCGGAAGACGAAGTTTTTTTTGTNGCCGCCCAGGAAAACATCCGGGCTTGCATGGGAGAATTGAGGCGCCTAGACAAGCCTTACAAACGATTAATCATTGCGGGTGGCAGCAATATCGGTTTGCGCTTGGCNCNAACCATTGAACAGCGCTATCAAGTCAAGATTATTGAAAGTAACGCNANGCGTTGTGCCTATCTCTCAGAGCACCTCGCTAAGNCCATCGTNTTGCACGGGGAAGCCTCTCACCAAGAGCTACTGCTGGACGAAAACATCGANGACACNGATGTGTTCTTGGCNCTTAGNGACGACGANGAAGACAACATCATGTCATCTTTGCTGGCGAAACGACTGGGCGCAAAAAAAGTAATGACAGTGATCAACAACGCCGCCTATGTCGATNTGNTGCAAGGTGGTGATATTGATATNGCCATATCTCCGCAACAGGCTACCATTGGCAGCGTGCTGACCCATGTTCGGCGAGGAGATNTTGTTAANGTGCATTCCCTGCGNCGGGGGGCGGCAGAAGCAATGGAAGCCATTGTCCACGGCGACCAGGCCTCTTCCAAGTTAGTAGGTGGCACTATCGGGGAAATAAGATTGCCGGAAGGCACAACAATCGGGGCCATCGTGAGAAACGATGAAGTGCTGATCGCTCACGACAGTACTGTGATTGAGTCAGACGACCATGTCATCCTGTTTCTGGTAGACAGAAAGAGAATAAAAGAAGTAGAGCGCCTTTTCCAGGTCGGATTCAGTTTTTTCTAGCAAACAATGCATGCACCAATAATATTTAAGATCCTAGGCGTCCTGCTCATGCTGTTCAGCTTGTTGGGCAACCTCCCCCCGATATTTGTCTCTTTGCTGTATGGCGATGGGATGGCGATGGCTTTCTTCTACTCGTTGATGATTATCGGCAGCACTGGTCTACTTTTGCTCATTTTCACTGCACGCACGCGCAAGGAATTAGGAACAAAGGATGGGTTTATCGTTGTGACCCTTTTCTGGGCGGTACTGGGGACCGCCGGATGCTTACCGTTTCTTCTGTCTCCCGCAATTGAGCTGTCGGTCACAGATGCAGTTTTCGAATCTCTCAGCGGACTAACAACCACAGGCGCCACTGTGATTTCAGGATTGGACTCTCTTCCAAAATCCATCCTTTTTTATCGCCAGCTGCTACAGTGGTTGGGGGGTCTGGGCATCATAGTCCTGGCCATGGCCCTGCTACCAATGTTGGGTATCGGCGGCATGCAACTATACCGAGCAGAAAGCCCAGGGCCGCTTAAAGACAGCAAGCTCGTGCCCCGGTTAGCGGAAACGGCAAAGGCTCTCTGGTACATTTATCTCTCGCTTACCGCGGTCTGTGCTCTTGCCTACTGGGCCGTAGGCATGGAGTTTTTTGACGCGGTCAGCCATAGCCTAACCACCGTGGCCATCGGTGGGTTCTCAACCCATGACGCTAGTCTCGGTTATTTTAATAATCCGGCCGTTGATACGGTGGCAATCGTATTCATGTTTATAGCCGGAATAAACTTCGCGCTGCATTTCACGGCATGGCAACGCCGCAATGGCCGCCACTACCTTTTGGATCCTGAGCTTCTATTTTATTCCTTTATACTGATTTCTGTATCGATAATTACAGTAATTGTCCTCCACTTTACGGAAGTCTATGCCAGTGTCTCAGAATCTATTACCAAGGGCGTTTTTCAGGTAGTCTCCATCGCCACCACCACTGGGTTCACTACGGCCGACTTTAGCTCCTGGCCGCTCTTTCTTCCCTATATGCTTTTGTATGCTGCTATTATCGGTGCCTGCGCAGGATCGACCGGTGGCGGTATGAAAATGATTCGTATTTTGTTGATCTTTAAGCAAGGATTCCGTGAAGTGCAACGACTCATCCATCCAAAGGCGATCATTCCCATTAAGCTTGGTGGTAATGTTGTAAGTGATAGGGTGATTGAATCAGTTTGGGGGTTTTTCGCCGTTTATGTCATGGCCTTCATGGTCATGTTGCTCGCCCTGCTGGCAACGGGCCTAGATATCATTACCGCTTTCAGCGCGGTGGGCGCCTGCATTAATAATCTTGGTCCTGGCCTGGCCGGCGTGGCCGAGACTTATGGTCATCTTCCTGTCACAGCAAAATGGATCTTGTGCTTTGCCATGTTGCTCGGCCGACTCGAAGTATTTACATTGCTTGTATTATTCACACCAATGTTCTGGCGCCGCTAGTTTGCTATAATGATTATTGATAATAACTGGATGTAAGAAGTTTCTATGTTGTTTCACGTGACACACACACATGGTTATACAACATGTATGGCCCATGATGGAAAAGCTAAAACAAATTTTTCACAAACAATTTCAAATGCTGAAGAATCAGGTGTAAAAGTTCATGGGATTTATGCTGACCCCCCTGGTCACCAAATTTTTATGGTGGTTGAAACTGATACAATGGAACAGTTGGTTAAATTTTTAGACCCTATTATAGATCTCGGGGATTATGAAGTTCGTCCTGTTTTAAATTTTTCAACAGCAATTGCAAGTCTAAGCAACAGTTAAGATATAAAGAAAATAATTAATCCTTATAGAGCTTTGCGCCGTCAGGCCGTCGGCGAAACCGCTTGTATTCCCACTGGTATTGGGAAATTGCAAGCTTCACACACTCTTCCACAGACTTATTAAGTCCAGCAACCGATTCTTCCAAATTGTCGCTATAGATGGCCGGGTTGGCCTCTTGTAACACGGCCTTGAATCCTTTCCCTCTCGGTAGTCGCTCTGCAAACCCGGAAAACACTTTTGCATTTGTCCGCTGCACGAGTTTGCTTACCAAGGTCATTGTGAGTGCTTGCTGGCCAAAAAACGGAGCATAGATGCCGCTTTCATCGGGTGGCACCTGGTCAGGCAAGATGGCGACAACTTCGCCAGATTGNAGTGCTTTTAACAGTTGAGCGACACCTTTACGATTGGTGGGTACCATCGAGATTCCGCTTCTTGAACGGGCCTTCCTACTGAGCNCATCCAAGGGTTGAATTTTTGGCGGTTGGTACAAATAAGTAGTGCGATGAATTTCGCCGATGAAAAACCCGAGCACCTCCCAGTTGCTTAGATGAGGGGCTAGAAGGATCACGCCTTGCCCAGCTTTTGTGGCGGCAGAGAATTTTTTTAAGCCGGTCGACTCTTCATCGACAATAAGCGCAATAGTTTTATCTACAGGCAGTAACCAGGCTTTGCCCATTTCGAGCGCTGTGCATGCGGTGTTTTTGAGGCTTTCTTTTGCAAGGGCTGCTATCTCATTATTGCCTTTCTCAGGAAAACACGCCTTAAGATTTTTTAACGTGGTGGCTCGTGACCGCGTCGGAAATATGTATAGAGCCGCACCCCAAAGCCCTGCAACCACGTGTAACACCCAGAGGGGCAGTACTGCACAGACAGTCAGCAAACCTTTAACAAANANATATATAAGAGNTTGGATAGCGTTTGCTCAATTCGCAACTTGTTAAGTCGCCTATTTTAGAGCGAATCCGACGAATGGCAATGTCGAAAGCCNTTCCGATGCTCGGCCTGGAANNGGGGAAACAAGCGCTTGTGGAATAGTTGCAGATATTCCAGCATAATCATAACCCTCTGATTTCTCGAACCCAATCAACCGCGTGGAAAAAAATAAGGACTTGAAAACATTTCAGGGCCTAGTGATGGCTCTGCAGCAGTTCTGGGCGCAACAAGGGTGCGTTCTTATGCAGCCCTTGGACCTGGAAGTCGGAGCAGGAACGTTTCACCCTGCAACATTTCTGCGTGCCATCGGCCCAGAATCCTGGAATACAGCCTACGTNCANCCCTGCCGACGNCCCACCGATGGTCGTTATGGTGATAACCCGAACCGGCTACAGCACTATTACCAGTTTCAGGTGCTCCTAAAACCTTCACCTCCGGATATACAGGCTGTCTATCTGGAATCCCTCGAAGACCTTGGCATCGACATGAGCATACATGACGTTCGGTTTGTCGAAGACAATTGGGAGTCCCCGACGCTGGGAGCNTGGGGTCTAGGTTGGGAAGTCTGGCTGAATGGTATGGAGGTGACCCAATTTACCTATTTCCAGCAGGTAGGCGGCTTAGAATGTTATCCGGTGAGCGGTGAGATCACTTACGGCATCGAACGCATTGCCATGTACTTACAGGATGTAGATAGCATCTATGATATCGTCTGGACAAACGGCCCTGGGGGGCCGGTGAGCTATGGTGACGTGTTCAGACAAAACGAAGTGGAAATGTCCGCTTACAATTTTGAATATGCCGATACCGAATTGCTTTTCAAATCTTTCGATAACTGCGAGCAACAGTGCAAATTCCTCATTGAGAAAGGGCTTGCGCTGCCAGCGTACGAACAAGTTTTGAAGGCATCTCACTATTTCAACCTTTTGGATGCCAGGAAAGCGATTTCGGTCACCGAGCGGCAGCGATTTATTCTTAAGGTTCGCGCTCTCGCAAGGCTGGTAGCCGAGGCCTATTTCGAGAGTCGCAAACATCTTGGGTTCCCCTTAGCAACGGACGCGTTGCGAAAAGAGTACCTGGAGCGATAAGCATTATGTCTCCTCGCGACTTTCTANTTGAAATTGGCACAGAAGAGCTACCCCCTAAAGCATTAGCCGGTCTATCTGAGAGCCTAGAGCATGGCATAGTGAAGGGGTTGAATGGTGAGCAGTTGAATTTCTCAGCTTCCCAACGTTACGCTACACCTCGTCGGCTTGCTGTGCTCATTCGTGAATTACAGGCGCAGCAACCGGACAGGGACATCGACCGATTGGGCCCGACTATCAGCGCAGCGTTTGACCAACAGGGAAAGCCTACTAAGGCCGCACAGGGCTTTGCGCGCTCATGTGGGGTCGCTGTCAACGAACTCGATCGATCGGCAAAAGGTGGGGTTGAAAAACTAGCATTCCTCTCTAAAGAACCGGGAAAGCCTACCCAGGATCTTTTNCCTAGGCTTGTCCAAGATGCCATTGCGCAATTGCCAATTCCGAAAAGAATGCGCTGGGGAGCCTCTCGTGAAGAATTTGTTAGGCCTGTGCACTGGGCGGTCATGATGTTCGGCGAAGAGATTATCCCTGCACTTTTGGTGGGAGTGGAGGTTGATCGCTTCTCCTACGGGCACCGCTTTAGCGCCAACAAAAAAATTATAATTAATAGCGCAAAAGATTACGAAGAGTTGCTCGAAGAGAAAGGGGGTGTAATCCCTGATTTCAAAAAACGAAAGGACCTGATTCGCCAACTAGTCGAAGACGAAGGCAGTGGGGCTGGCGGCACCGCAGTAATTGATGAGGCTTTACTCGATGAAGTGACTAGCCTTGTAGAATATCCAGTCGCACTCACCGGACAGTTTGATGAAGATTTTCTCGAGGTGCCATCCGAGGCCTTGATCCTTACGATGAAATCCCATCAGAAATGCTTCTATCTCATTGACAAANAAGACAAGCTTCTGCCGAAGTTTATTACGGTCAGCAACCTGGTCAGCAAAGACCCCTCTCAGGTAGTAGAGGGATATGAGCGCGTTATTCGTGCGCGGCTTGCTGATGCGCGCTTCTTTTATGAAAGTGATAAAAAGCAATCTTTGGAATCCCGGGCTAAGCGATTGAGCAAAGTCGTTTTCCAGGAGGAACTCGGAACTGTCTACGACAAATCCCAGCGTATGGCAGCTCTCGCTTCCACAATTGCGGAATGGATAAGTGCCGACATGACGGTCTGTGCAAGGGCCGCGAGCCTGTCCAAATGCGACCTGTTAACTCTAATGGTCGGCGAGTTTGCTGAACTTCAGGGCCTGATGGGATATTACTACGCCCTGCACGACGGTGAACCTAAGGAGTTGGCTCAAGCTCTCAACGAACAATACATGCCACGATTTTCCGGCGATGACTTGCCAAGTTCTAAGACAGGAATCGCTCTCGCCTTAGCTGACAAACTCGATTCCTTAGTGGGTATATTTGGAATAGGCCAACCCCCAACTGGATCTAAAGACCCATTCGCCCTCAGGCGTTCTGCCATTGGAGTGTTGCGCATCATTGTCGAGAGAGAGCTCGATCTGGATCTATTAGATTGCATTAAGCAGGCTGTTCACGGATTTAAGGGGATTAAATTGGCAGAAGATACAACTGGTGAGGTATTTGAGTTTCTGCTGGAACGATTCAAGGCATGGTCCATAGATGAAGGGGTAACGGCCGAAGAATTTCAGTCGGTATTCGCGATAAAGCCCAAGCGCCCCAGAGATTTTCATATGCGCGTTCTGGCAGTTCACAATTTTAACCAGCTACCAGAATCCGCCTCGCTCGCTGCGGCCAACAAACGCGTATCTAATTTGATTGCCAAGCAAGATTTCAGCGTTCAAGGCCTGTCAGTAAAAAAAGAATTACTGAGGGAGCCCGCTGAGCAAGCTTTGTACAAGGCTCTAGAAGACAAAATGTTAGAGGTAACACCAATGTTTGAGAGGGGTGCGTATAAAGAAGGACTACAATCACTCGCTTGCCTTAAAAAAAGCGTCGACACATTTTTTGAAGAGGTTCTCGTAATGTGCGAAGACACAACGCTTCGTGACAACCGATTAGCGTTGCTCCAAGAACTTCGCCACCTGTTCCTCCAAACAGCAGACATATCGCATCTTCATAGCAGCTAATAACACAGCGGCGATTTTTCAGAATAAACCCTATGAAAACTGTTGTTCTTGATAGAGACGGAGTAATCAACGAAGACACCCATGCATATGTAAAAACACCGGGTGAATGGATTCCCATTCCGGGAAGCCTAGAGGCTATTGCAAACCTGAATTCAGCGGGATATAGGGTCGTAGTGGCCAGCAACCAGTCCGGACTAGGCCGTGGCCTTTTTGACGGACAAGCCCTAGCCAAAATACATCATAAACTTTGTTCTATGGTTGAGAAGGCTGGCGGTTTTATCGATGGTGTTTTTTTCTGCCCACATCTCCCCACCGATGGTTGCGGCTGTCGGAAACCCGCCACTGGCATGCTTTCCCAAATAGAAAATGAGTTTTCCTGTTCGCTTAGGGACTGTTTCCTCGTCGGTGATAGCTATAAAGATATCCAAGCAGCCCTGACATTTGGCCTTAGACCCATTTTGGTACGAACCGGCAAGGGGTCTGCCACCGAACAGCGGCTTTTGATTAGCAAAACCCGAGGAGTGCCAGTTGTTGATAGCTTAGCTATGGCCGTAAAAGATGTGATTTTG
>NZNL01000082.1 GCA_002694855.1 Gammaproteobacteria bacterium | reverse complement strand
TTTGTTTCCCACTAGCTTAGCAGAGATAATTACTAGTCTGCCCATTAGGAGCACTGCGAAGTGACGCTGTTTTATTGTAACACTGGTTGTAACACGCGCTAAGGAAAGTATTTATTAAATATTTTTATATCAATGAGTTAGGTGATAAAACCAAGTCTCCCTGTCCGCACCAGATCAGTGTTTTATACCGTCCAATAAAGTCCTGTAAGTTCCTAAATACCTTGTATAGCCTCGTATTTAAGCCAGAAAGATTTTTATCCGAATGATATCACTCAATAATATTAAACTGATGCGCGGTACTCTAACGCTTTTAGATGAGGTCAATTTGGTCCTTCATAAAGGGCATCGCATTGGCATTATTGGACGGAATGGTTGTGGCAAGACAAGCTTGCTCAAAGTGTTGGCAGGAGAAATCTCTCTTGAAAATGGAGAAATAGTAATGTCGGGCAGCATCCGTTGCTCAATAATGGCGCAAGAAACTCCAAACAGTCAGCGGTTGGCTGTAGATTTTGTGATTGATGCCCATAAGGAATATCGAGCAATAGAGCAGGCTATGAAACAAGCAGAGTTCAGCGGGGACGATGACCGGTTAGCCAGTCTCCATAGCAACATGGAGAATATTCAGGGCTATGACATCAAGAATCGAGCTGAACAGTTGCTCTCGGGGCTAGGGTTTCATGCTAATCAATTTAAAAACCTGGTAGATAGTTTTTCTGGTGGCTGGCGGGTTAGGCTGAATCTAGCTGCAGCGCTAATGTGCCCATCCGATTTGCTAATGTTCGATGAGCCCACCAATCACCTTGATCTAGAAGCGACGGTCTGGCTTGAACAATGGCTTCAGCGTTATCTTGGCACCGTACTAGTTATTTCTCATGATAGGACTTTTCTAGATTCAGTTATTGATCACGTGATTAGTTTTGAGAATAGAAAACTCAACACATATACGGGTAACTTTAGCGACTATGAAAGATTACGGTCTGAGAAAATGGCAGCGCAACAGGCTATGTATGAGAAGCAGCAGCGGCGTCGCGCAGATATAGAAAATTTTGTTCGTCGATTCCGTTATAAAGAGTCGAAAGCAAAGCAAGCACAAAGTCGTCTTAAAGAATTGAGTAGGATGAAGGAAATCGCTCCGGCCTATGCTGATTCCTCCTTTCAATTTCAATTTCCCGGATTAAAAATTGTGCCTCCTTTCCCGATGCAAATTAAGTCATTAACAATTGGTTTTGACGTGCCATTAGTTAATGAAATAGATCTTACGGTGAGAGGCGATACTAGAATTGGTTTATTGGGCTATAACGGTAGCGGTAAATCTACTTTACTTAAGGTCCTCTCTGGTCAGATGGTTGCACTTGATGGTGAGATTATTGAAGCGAACAAATTGCGTGTTGGCTACTATGCGCAACATCAAGTCGATGAGCTTGATCAATCAACAACACCTATGAAGATGTTTCAAAAGATGGCACAAGAAAGTGGCGTGGTCGAAACGGAGCAGAAAACTAGGAATTTTCTCGGTGGATTTGCTTTCCAAGGTAGCCGAGTTGAAGAGCGCATAAGTATTTTCTCTGGTGGAGAAAAGGCGCGCTTGGCTCTAGCAAAGATAGTTTGGCAAAAGCCTAACCTGCTTTTGCTAGATGAACCTACCAACCATCTCGATCTGGAAATGGTGCACGCTCTAACAATCGCATTACAAAAATATGAAGGTGCAATGATCGTGATTTCTCATGACAGACATTTATTGGCTAATACGGTAGAAGAATTTTACTCAATTCATCTTGGTATATTTGCAGAGTTTAAAGGTGATCTTCAAGACTATGAAAATTGGTTGGCTCAGCAGTCTAAGTTAAATTCTAAGTACTATCGTGAGTCTGAGAAACCAGCTCCGGCAAGCAAGCTGAGACTAGATAAAAAAGAACAGAGACAGTTAGGAGCGGCAAAAAGAGAAAAGGTGGCGCCATTGAAAAAGCTGGAGCGAAGTCTTGAGGCTGCTATCGACCGAAGCCAAATTGAACTACAAAGAATCGAAAGTAAGTTAACGGACGAATCTATTTACTATGAAGAGAACAAGGCATTCCTTAGACAATTGTTACTAGAACAGGGTCTATTAAAAACTGAATTACTTGAAACCGAAGAAAAGTGGTTGGAAGTACATGAGCAATTATCTCGAATTTGATGAGTGCAACGACTGAACCAACTGATCGCGTTGTAGAGCTAGCACGTCCTGATTAGTTATTGGTCTACCTGCCACCGCCACCGCGATGAAGGGAGCGTTTCCAAGTATGACCGCAGACTGAGCAATATCTCTGATCCTTATTCTCTTCTAAAAGGGTTTTTAATCTCGTCTGTGAAAAAACGAACTTCAATGTTTTACATCTTGGACATCGGAGCATCTGGGGGAAAGGCCCACAAGACAAGGATCAACAAGGCAACCACTATCAACTCAGCCTTAATTTCTCCCTCATTTTTATTCTCAAATTAGCTTTTAAGTATGGGATTGGCAACTGCAATTATTAAGGTAGGGGAAAAGGCTCCCCCGACCCTTATTTGTAGGACCAGCGATTAATGAATTTGAGGGGGGTCAGCTCGATAGCGAATATAGAAAGCTTGAGCGCAATTCGAAAAAACTTCGCTTAATAAACAATGGAATTAGTCAGTAACAAAGGTGGCAGACCACTACCCGATCATCTTCCTACGCTTCTCAGTAATTCGATCTACTGTACCAGTTCCCGAATTCTTGCCACCGCTACCTCGACCTTACCGTCGATGAATTGTTGGCCGAGTTCGCCCGAGGCGACTGCAGCGATATCCTGCGGGAGGTGCTCCGCTCGAATCCAGCGGTTACTCGAATCTAGCGCCATCATTTCCGCCGCATCGTCTATTGGTGTCATGCGATTATTGGGCACATTGCGGGCAGTCAGGATCTCGCGCATGCGACCTTCGCCCTCATCGTAAACCGGAATGAAAATCACGCGACCGCCTCTTGAACGCCACTCGTCATCGACTGATCCGGCGACCTCCTTGATGATCTCCTGAGTCTCCCCATGATCACCCAGCATGATTACATGGGTAAAACCCACCGCCAGGGCACTTATTGCAATGTCGCGAGACACGGCAGCGAGTGTCTCGGCGGACATGCTGACAGTGCCGGCGAAACGCATGTGTCCGGTCTTCGCGATAGGATCGCCGGCCGGGGCATAGGGATTCGGCGGATATGCCAGGGCATTGCCTAGTATCTCCGCAACGCGCCGCGATAGATGTGCGGCCAGTAGATTGTGTTTACCCAACACCACAGCTGGGCCGCTCTGGTGAGTGCCGCCGACATAGTAAATGGCGGTGGTCATGCCTGCGTCGAGCGCCGCCTGCACCTCGTTGGTGGTCAACTCGTCGATCATTACTGAGGTCGACTGAGCGCTCACAACGCTTGCTACCCATAAGAAAGAACTACTACATACGAGGATTTTTATAAGTCTTGTTAGTGTGTTCATTGCTATGTCTCATAACGAGGTTGCTTTAACGAGGTTGCCTTAAATTAGTCTGCCCCGCATCAAAGTTTTTGAGTATTTCGGGGCAGGCAGCCTCATCGGTTGCACGTCCCAAGGTCATAATGTCCAGAAAGGTTGTAGTGGCAAAGGTGGCAAATCCTGGTACGCCTTCGGTGATAGTTGTATCTAAAATGGCATGTTCCACGGACAACTGATAGGCATTTTCAGGCAGCAGCTGCTCGGCCGGAATGATGAATTCTGTTGCTGCGTAATCCAGATAAGGGGTGTTTTCAAAAGGCCGACCGCTATGTGAAATCCGCTTACCGTGACAGTCGCCCATAATGACAAACACCAGATCATTAACGATCTCCAGAGGATCTTGATTGCCTTGCTTAAAAGTGCTCCAGGTCACCGTAAGCGGCAGATCTGCTTGAATCTGGCGCGGTGAAATAGGCTTACCATTCTGGGACAAAATAATATGTGGTGCATCGGGCAGGCGTGAACTGCCTGCTGCAGAATTAACCAGAGCGATAGGCTGTTCTAACAGACCAGTTGAAGGAGTTTCATAGCGAAAAATATAATTACCATCCGGATAGTGGTGTTCAAGTTCAATTTCATCTGGATATCTTCCGCCGTGCATCTCAAGAGCATAGCCGCTGTCTGAAAAGGCAATGGCTTCAGAAAGGTTGTTAGGAGTTAACAACGCTGCTTGTTTTATCCTTCCGTTGTCCTGGATAAATATTTCAGCAAAAAAATGATAGTTGAGGGCTGAGACCATGCCGCCAGTGGATTGTCTGAAGTTTCCGGTTTTACCCGCGACGACGAAGGTGATGTCTGTTTGTAGCCGTGGAGCTTGGTTTGCAGAAACTGGTATGAGGCAAGAAACTGACAGACCAAAAGTTAATAGCAAGGATTTAAAGTATATGAGCTTCATTATTCTTCCCCCTAGTAATTGGTTGGCGATACTTCGAGCTTTTCTGCAGTATGACATAGCCGAATTGGATATCAATAAGAGCAACGGTTGAACTAACCGGTCGCGTTATAGAGCTAGAGNNTGACTTTAGCNTGCATATACTGGCGGTGTCCTATTAATCCAAGGTTCTGACTCTTCCAACTGACGAGCAATATCAAGCAGGGCTCTCTCATTACCCATTGCCGCAAAGAAATGCATTCCTAAGGGAAGACTGCCTGGGCCAACACCGCAAGGAACTGATATCGCAGGAACACCAGTTATATTTGCAATCGGTGTAGCTGGGATGAGACTGGAAGCAGCCTCATACCATTCATCAAGAGTCAACTCCGAATTCANNGTTANCGGNCCTCCTACTTTCGGNGTGNNTTTAATCAAAGTTGGTGTAAGCAGNAAATCCCAGTTCTGAAAAAATTCACCGAATTCTCTNCTCATCTGATTTGACAGAGCCATTGTTCGGTCTACATCANAAGCCCTAATTTNTTCTCCTTCTTTTACCATCTGGAGCGTAATTGANTCTAAAGTACTTGTNTCAGGTATCCTATTGATCATGGGAGCCATGCTATTAACGGCAAAATAAGCCAACGAATACCATAGNACTTTGAAAGCTTCAAAATAATCAACTTGAACTATGGTAGGTGTAGCTTCTTCTACCCTATGGCCTTCCACCCTAAGTGACTCAGCGATTCTTTCTAATTCATCCNTTATTTCAGAATCAATTGGATCTGAGCCCCAATCATTAAAACTCACCGCAATCCGATATTTTTCTGGAGGTTTTTCTAAGCCGGCTAAAAATGATTCCTGAATAAACNTGTTCATAACCCCCTCACCAACTGCTGGTTTNGATACGGCGTCAAGAAANGCTGCTGTATCTCTAACTGTTCGACTGTTGCATCCTTCGGCAATCAGAGGGGAGCTAACATCGTTATTAATTGGCCCTAGACTAACTCTACCTCTGCTCGTTTTAAGACCTAAATTGCCACAGCAACTAGCAGGTATTCTCGTAGAGCCTCCTCCATCGTTACTGTGAGCTAATGGCACTACACCNGAAGCAACTAGNGCTGCAGATCCNCCACTTGATCCTCCNGCTATATGNTCAGTATTCCATGGATTACNAGTTATTCCNTGGCTTACTGACTCNGTNGTCAGAGTTAACCCAAACTCGGGACAAGTNCTTCTTCCAATTACCTGAAAACCNGCATTGAGAAAANTCTGGGCAAAGTGTGTAGTAACAGGTGATACAAATCCCTTTGTAAGCATAGACCCACTTTCTTGGGGGAGNCCAGAAATACTAGCCCCCAAGTCTTTAATGAAAGTAGGAACNCCTCTGAATTTAGCTCCCTCTATTACGTCATCTTGGTAAGGTTCGTCNAAAATTGAAACAATTGCATTTAATTTGTCGTTTACTTTTTCAGCTGCTTCTCGGGCCAAAGAAGCTAACTCTTGCGCTGTGACTTCGCCTCTTTCTACTAACTCTGCCAAGCCTATCGCATCGTATTTAACATACTCTTCTATATTCATTCGTTTCTCCCTANCNAGGNTGAAATGTTACTCCCTATTGGAAATTGATAATAGGAAGCCTCAGCCTCAAAGTCTCTAACGCTGAAATNAGCAATTAAACCATCGTATAGGGATTTTATTCTNNCTNNGCTTGAATCATCTACTGCATTAACAGCAANTGAAAAGCATGTGTTGTAGACTTTTNGGGTTGCTATGTTGCAGGTGTCNCTTTAGCCTATNAACAAGAACCATAGAGGCCGAAAAAAATGAATNACTACATGCNGGCAACACTNGCGGGATTANTTATTCTCANCTCATTGTTCACCTCACAAGCTGCTGANTTTTCGCAGATCAGNCCGGATGAAGAGACGCTTTCGNAGTTGCCTACTACCAACTGGCTCACTAATGGNGGGGATCTCTTCAACCGAAACTTCTCAGCGNTNACGGAGATTAATACCGNCAACGTTAATCAACTTNGCCCAGTNTGGCGTATTCATCTCGANGGNTCTGGAATTGGCGCAAAGTATTCTGGAGAGGCGCAGCCCATTGTCTATGAAGGGGTCATGTATATCATAACCGGTGCCGATGATGTCTTNGCCCTAAGCATTGANACNGGGGAAATTTTGTGGCGCTATTCGGCTAATCTCTCTAATGAGATTTCGACTGTCTGTTGTGGATGGACCAGTCGCGGGGTAGGGTTTGGCGAAGACAAGATCTTTGTAGGACAGCTAGATGGAATACTCAAGGCATTGGACAAAGACAGCGGGGCAGAAGTCTGGTCCATTCAAGCCGAGGCTTGGGAAGAAGGCTATACCATCACTAGTGCACCTTTGTATTTTCAGGGCATGGTTATTACCGGTTTCTCGGGCGCTGAATTTGCAGCCCGAGGGCGAGTAAAAGCCTATAGTGCCGAGGATGGTAGCTTGTTGTGGACGTTCTATACCGTGCCAGGCCCTGACGAATTTGGCCATGATACCTGGCCCGCAGATAATGATGCTTGGCAAACCGGTGGTGGAACTGTCTGGCACACTCCTGCCGTTGATCCTGAGTTGGGTATGATCTATTTTTCAACTGGCAACCCGGGCCCTGACTATAACGGTTCAGAACGCGCTGGGGACAATTTATTTACTGCATCCATCGTAGCGCTTGATGCCTATACCGGGGATTACCGTTGGCACTTTCAAGAAGTCCATCATGACATCTGGGACTACGATGCACCGAACCCGGTTGTCTTGTTTGATCTTGACTACAACGGCGTGCCAAGAAAAGGTTTGGCCCAAGCCGGCAAGACAGGGTGGTTATATATTCTCGATCGGACCAACGGTGAGCCGTTGGTTGGTATAGAGGAGAGACCAGTTCCACAGGAACCCCGCCAGGCAACTTCCGCCACACAGCCCTATCCCTCTGGAGAGGCCTTTGTTACTCAAACATTGGACGTGGCACCAGAGGGCTATCGGCTCATCAACAATGGCGCCATCTTTACACCGTTTTGGGAAGAGCCAGTAATGCTGCGCCGTGGCGATGCGAATTGGCCACCCAGCACCGTAGATCAAGGGAAAGGGGTGATGTACGTGTGTGCCGGTGAACGGCAGGCTGCGTATTCCGTGAGGGAAAATTTGCAGCAAGCCAGACCCGGTGACCGCTATACTGGAGGTGGCATGCGTTTTGCGTCCATCCCAATAACAGGAATCCTTTCCGCAATGGATCTGCGGAGCAATCGTAAGTTATGGAGCCAGCGCTGGCCCAATCGCTGTTACAGCGGCTTGGTGGCGACGGCAGGCGACCTGTTGTTTGCTGGCCGGAACGACGGTCGTATTACTGCGCTGGACGCACGTGACGGATCCAAACTGTGGGAATTCATGACCGACGCAGGTGTAAACGCTCCGGCCACGATATTCGAACATAACGGCAAGCAATACGTTACAGTTTTTTCCGCGGGTAATTTATTGGGCAGAGCGAAAAGGGGGGATAGTGTATGGCTGTTCACCCTGTTAGATGAGGAGGAAGACGCTATTGCCCTCGCGCAAGCTAATCTGGAAGGACAAGGCTTGTTCCAAAATACTTGCCAATTTTGTCATGGGCGCAATGGTGAGGGAGGACACGATGGCATGCCGTTGGAAGGATTAGCTGCGTTCGATAGTAGTTACGTGGCAGACATTATTCGCAGTGGGCAGAATAACATGCCGGCTTTCGCATCGATGTTTTCTGCCAGCCAGATCAGGGCGCTGGCAGAACATGTTCGGACATTAAACCCTGACATACCTAATCGGAACAGTCGGTAGGCAAACCAGGGTCAAATGTCTAGGTTGCACATATTTACAGGAGAAATGAGTTGTGTTCTTGGCCTTTCCTGGGCTTGAACCAAGTAATCCGCACTCACGAGGTGCAATTAAAACCCTGAACTCCTACTTACCTATTTACTCATGGACCAGTCTACTACGCTACCCATCGCACTAGCAGAGCCCTTAATTGAATTCCCATCCACGGTTGCATTCATCACGTAGGTCATTGAAGCGCCATCCCGATTAATTTTAAACGCGATTTCGTTGCCCTGGACGGTTCCTTCTTCAATCGGCCACTTACGCCCGCCACCCATGTCAAACTCGCCGGTAAGAGTAGCACCCTCGATCTTCATGGTTACTTTGGCGCTGATTAAAGCGCCAAATGGGCTGCTCATCGAAAAATCCCAGGTGCCGTCCACCTGTGATTGTGCCCAGATCACGGATGAGGCAAACGTAATTAGCACTATTGTAATTACTTTTTTGATCATGACTAACTCCCCAAATCGATTAAAATATACAACTGTTGGTGCGCCTTCTATACACTAGATTGATGAGTATACGCCTGAGAATTAAGAACAGATCTATTTTTTCGTGATCGGCTAACTAATAAGAATCACGTGGGAATTATTATTCGTAATAGCCTGAACAAAATACGGATGTTTGCATAGATGTTTTCTGCCGGCCAGATCAGGGCTCTGGCTAAACAGGTGGGAACATCAAATCTTGAAATGCTCAATCGAAATAGTCGGTAGTCTTGAAAACCTTCTTGGTTACCTAAAAGAGAGGTTTGATGCAAACAAGGAATTCCAGCGTATAGACAATTAGTAGTCTGCTCGGCTACGCCTTTTGTAATCTGCTATTGCTTGTCCAAATCCAAGCCGCTAAGCTGATTTGATGAAAAATCCCATTAGACCCGGTCAGAAGCAAGCGCAGAAAAGCAAAGATGCGAGCCAGCTTCCTGTTTCCAGCGAGAAAGATGTTCGGGCATTTCTCACCAAAGTAGCCGCTATGCCCAAATCCAGTGGCGAGGCGAGACTCATCTTTTCACTTGATGCAACGGCCAGTCGACAAGCGACTTGGGACGCGGCGAGTCAGCTGCAGACAGAGATGTTTTTCAGTACTCAAACACTGAGTAGATTGAACGTGCAGCTCTGTTATTTCAGAGGTTTTGGCGAATTCTTCAGCAGTAATTGGCAAAGTAACGCTGAAGACATAGTAAGAATTATGTCGGGTATTCATTGTGAAGCAGGAATAACCCAGCTTGAACGCTTACTTCGTCACGCCATTAAGGAAAATGATAGGCAAAAAATCAAGGGCGTCGTTTATATTGGTGATGCCATGGAAGAAAACATTGATGTATTGGCGCAACTTGCCGGACAGTTAGGCCTGTTTAATGTGCCTCTCTTTATGTTCCAGGAGCGCGGCGATCCGGTTGCTCGACAGGCTTTTATGGATATGAGTCGCTTATCTGGAGGCGCCTATTCACAATTCGATTCCGCCAGTGCCGAGCAATTAAGGGATCTGCTGAAGGCAGTTGCGATATATGCGGCGGGTGGTCTCAAAGCTCTTGAAAATTTTAGCAAAACCTCTCACAAGAACGTCAAACTACTGGAACAGCAATTAAAGGGCTAGATAGAATACAACAATGATTTCTCGCCTATTAGCGCTGATCGCCATGCCGATCATTGCATACTTTGTAGCCCAGTCCGTAAGTAAGCGATTTTCACTGACGCCGCGCCAAAATCGTATCCTGTTTGTCATAATTGCCGCGTTNCTTGTAGTTGGGATTTTAGTGGCNTTGGGGCGCNTGCCTATACAATTCATACTAGCNCCATTGGGNGCGGCNGCNGTTTTCCTCATGAGAATGTTACCTATGTTCCTGCGNCTANTGCCTATGTGGCANNTNNTTAAGAGTCGTTCAGCCGCNGCCAAACCCNGNCAAAGNGGCCAGATATCTACCATACGCACTGAATATCTCGNCATGGAACTGCAGCATGACACTGGAGAAATGGATGGGNTTGTGCTTAAGGGCAATTACGCGCAGCAGCGGCTCGTAGATTTNTCTNTGAAAGANCTGTTGATGCTATATGGTGAATGTAANGAAGATGCCGANTCAATACACGTGNTGGAAGCTTATCTGGATCGGCAACATCCGGGCTGGNCCGAGCAAGTTAGCCGGTCAAACAAGNACCAGCAGACAGCAGACGATTCTNTNATGACAAGAGACCTAGCAATAGAAATTCTTGGTCTCTCTGAANCTGCNTCCAAGGAAGAGGTAGTTAAAGCGCACAGGCAACTGATGCAGGGGTTGCACCCTGACCGAGGCGGTTCAGACTATCTNGCCAAGAAAATTAATATGGCCAAGGATTATCTATTGAAGGAATTACAATAAGGTTAACTAGCCGCNTTCCTTTCNAGAAAAGCTTTAACAATTTCTTGGGCGTCGGGCATTTTTAATAATTCAGAAAAAGTCGCTAGCTCCTCTTCTATAGTGCCAGGTAACACATTATCGAGACCTTTTTTCAAGAGTCTTTTGCTTTCTTGTACGGCTTTGGTGGGTAAGGCAGCTAATTCGTGACATTTCCGCAGGGCGTAGTCCATGTACTGATCCTGGGGCAGTACATCTGTCACGATTCCGTATTCGAGCGCTTTTTCCGAACTGAAGCGGTCNCCTAGCAATAGCAATTCGGCAGCACGCTGGTATCCGATCTGCCTGGGNAGAAGATAACTGGAGCCTGCTTCAGGGCAGACGCCAAGACGGGTAAAAGGCAGCTGCAGGAAGCAGCTTTCCGAAGCATAGACAAGATCGCAGTGGAACAGGCATGTCGTACCGATCCCTACAGCTAGGCCACTGATGGCGGCTACAATAGGTTTCTTGGCGGCAACCAGTGCGTGCATGAATACTACCGAAGGTCTTTCTCCATTGTCAGAGTCACTGTTTACGAAACTATTTACGTCATTACCGCTGGTGAAGCAATCATCCACACCTCTCAGAAGGATTACATTTATCATGTCGGTCTGGTCAGCGATCTTCAGGCCCTCCGCTAGGGCGTGGTACATGCTGGGCAGCAAAGCATTCTTTTTTTCCGGTCTGACTATCTTTATAACGAACACTTTCTGCTCGATACTATATTTAATGTTGGGATCTTTGGATTCAATCACTATTGCAGCCTTAACTTTATATTACTGAGCGCCTCATTCTAGTAGATTGTCGGATCAAAGTAGAGTATTAATGCATCAGCCTATAATCCAGCTCATGGAGTACCCAATATTTAGTCATGACCTTTGAATACAAGATTGCGGACGTTATTAAATCTGCAACTCTTATAAAACGCCAAGAACAGAGAGCGGTGTTTATTTCCTTCTTACTGGTATTCGTCCTTATGGCGGCCTATTACATGTTACGTCCTGTCCGGGACGCTATGGCCAGCGACTGGACGAATACTGAGATAAGCGTATTGTGGAATATTCAATTTATTCTCAGCTTGGCATTCGTTGCGATCTATGGTTTTGCAGTCTCAAGAATTAATTTTCGACATCTGGTCCCTTCCGTATACGGGTTCTTCGCGTTAAGTTTTGTGAGCTTTCATTTTGGGGGCTCGTTAGTAGAATCTCCAATAGTACTGGATAAGAGTTTCTATCTCTGGGTGAGTCTCTTTAGTCTGTTTCATGTGTCCGTATTCTGGAGTCTGATGGCGGACCTCTATAATAAGGAGCAATCTAAGCGTCTATTCGGGTTTATCGCTGTGGGTGCTAGCGCTGGAGCCATAGTAGGCCCTATTGTTGCCACGATAGCAGCGCAAACCATAGGCTCGGAATCACTTATGCTAGTCGCTTCATTTATCATGTTGATTCCCCTGCCTATAGTTTTTTATTTACAATATTTAAAGCGATCTGCATTGCATAACGAGCAAGTAAATGTTGATCTGGCGCCTATCAAGATTGGTGGAAATCCTTTGGCGGGGTTCCGAAATTTCGTCACGAACCCTTACCTCATCGGTATTGCTGCCTTTATTCTGTTATATACGGCGATCAGCTCCTTTGCCTATTTCGAGCAAACCAACCTGTTGCGGGATTACAACCGGGATCAGCGAACACAAATTCTGGCGCTGCTGGCCCTAGTGGTGAATAGTCTCACCTTTATTCTGGGCTTTTTTGCCACTAGTCGATTGACGACAAAACTAGGTATGCCTACTACACTCGCCCTCGTACCGGTATTTATGTGTGTGGCGCTGATAATCCTTGCGTTTGCACCTATTTTAACCGTGTTGTTGGGATTGCAGGTCGCCCGGCAGGCTGGTAACTACGGAATAACGCGACCAGCTAGGGAAATGTTGTTTACTTCGGTTTCTAGAGAAACTCGCTTCAAGGCCAAACCGGTTGTCGATGTCGTTATTTACCGCGGGGGAGATGCTATCTGGTCGTCTGCCTTCGCCTTATTCACTGATGGCCTAGGGCTGGGTATGGCGGCAATGGCTGCTATTGGTGCTGGCATTTCTGCCCTGTGGGCTGGAACTGGGGTTAAGCTCGGAGTGATATTCGATAACCGTTCGGAAATTGCGGATTCGTCAGTGAAGATCTCTGAAAAGAATGGTTCTGCAGAAGCAGTTGTAAGCTGAACTAAGAAAGGTTGTCTTCTCGCTTTTGCTAGTCGTGCAGCTTTCTTTGTAAACTTCCTAAAGATTAAAATAGCGACTCCGGCGACATCCACTGAGTATGAGGTGTTAGAATAGGAGTTCTGTAAATTGTCTGAGAACTATTCAGCCATGCCAATAATTCGCAACGAGCATCTAATTCAAAGCGTTGCCGACGCGCTTCAATACATTTCCTACTATCACCCATTGGATTTTGTAAAAGCGGTCAACGAAGCCTATGAGAAAGAGGAATCTCCCGCTGCCAAGGATGCCATGGCTCAGATTCTGATTAATTCTCGACTTTGTGCCGAAGGCAAGAGGCCTATCTGCCAAGACACGGGCATTGTTACTGTTTTTCTTAAGATAGGGATGAATGTCGAGTGGGAAGGTGGCATGTCGGTAGCGGATATGGTCAATGAAGGGGTTCGTCGAGCCTACCTTTTACCCGACAATGTACTGCGTCCCTCGATCCTTGATGACCCTGCCGGCGCACGTAAGAATACAAATGACAACACACCAGCAGTTATCCATATGGAACTAATACCGGGAAGTACGATTGAGGTGAATCTGGCCGCTAAGGGAGGTGGCTCCGAAAATAAAGCCAAGATGGCAATGTTAAATCCTAGCGATAGCATCGTAGATTGGGTTGAGAGAACCTTGCCAACTATGGGCGCTGGCTGGTGTCCACCCGGCATGTTAGGAATAGGAGTTGGTGGTACTGCCGAAAAAGCAGTGCTACTCGCTAAGGAATCACTGTTAGCATCTATCGACATCCACGAATTGCGTGAGCGAGGCCCAGCAAACCGTATTGAAGAACTTCGTCTTGAGATCATTGACCGGGCAAATGCACTAGGTATCGGCGCACAGGGTCTGGGGGGGCTAACTACTGTGTTAGATGTAAAAATACTGGATTATCCAACACATGCGGCTTCTTTACCGGTAGCCATGATTCCTAACTGTGCCGCGACTCGACACGTACACTTCAGCTTGGATGGTACTGGTGTTGCTGAACTAATCCCACCTAGTTTAGATGAGTGGCCGGAGATTACCTGGGATGTTGGGCCTCGAGCCCGAAAGGTAAATCTGGATACAGTCACACGGGAGGAGATCAGTCAGTGGCAGCCTGGAGAGACGCTGTTATTGTCAGGCACTATAATCACGGGCCGTGATGCGGCCCATAAACGCATACTTAGCATGATCGACAGTGGCGAAGGATTACCGAAGGGCGTGGATTTTGAGAACAGGTTTATTTATTACGTGGGCCCTGTTGACCCCGTGAGGAACGAAGTTATAGGTCCAGCTGGCCCCACTACTGCGACTCGGATGGATAAGTTTACCGAAGCTTTACTGGCAAAAACTGGGTTAATTGGCATGATAGGTAAAGCAGAAAGAGGCCCGACGGGTATCGAGGCTATTAAGAAACACCGTGCGGTTTACCTAATGGCGGTCGGGGGAGCAGCCTACTTGGTATCTAAGGCTATTCGCAAAGCGCGAGTAGTGGCCTTTGAAAATCTGGGTATGGAAGCGATTCACGAATTCGAAGTACATGAGATGCCNGTTACTGTTGCGGTTGATGTCAATGGAACCTCAGTGCATCAAACTGGNCCAGCATTTTGGCAGCAGANAATTGCTGAAAAACATCCTATTAAAGTAACCTGATTACTCCTGCGCNGCTCAATCACACATNTCTTCATAGCTATTAGTTAGTTTCAATGAAANAGGANGGNTGTGNCCAACAANTTTTATTTCTTTATTAGAAATTTCAATAGAATCCNTATCAAGCACGTTATGGTCAAATTTGTANATTGTATTGTTGTTTGCTTCAGTTGCCGACCTATCATAGTCCTTAGTCGCTTCCTGCACGGATTCATTTCGATGCTTATAATGATTGAATGTTTCTTTACCATGGCGNNTGNCAAGCATTTTTTCNACGATATGCGGTGCAAGTATCGAAGCACTGGCATTATTACCCCCGAATCCTTTTGAGTTAATTACAACAGCATCCATTCCTCTTTNCCCCACTTCTTTGTGTTGCAATAAAAATTCAAGGTTTTNNTGGTGCACGTCATCGGCGANACTATNTGTAGTCAGGATTCCTGGAATGAACCCNTCAGACCAGGTGCCTAGNCTTGCAGTTATTTGGTCACCCGAAGCGCTTGCGATTGAGTGTCCAACATACGATTTTATGGCGGCCACGGGCCAGTTCTTGATGCCATAGTTTTGNGCGATCTGGCTAAGAATATGNGATTCGGTAACCCTGTTTTGAGGAGTGCCAGTGCCGTGAGACTGTACATAACTCCTGTGTTTCAGGCCTTCCGCTCCAATAATATTGCGGGTGGCCGCTGCGGCCTTCGCCATGGTTAAGTAGTTACCAAGGCCCGGTCCTGCTATCGATTTCTTATGCCCGTCCGCGCTTACGAATACATCGTTCACAGCGCCGTAAATATTGGCCCCGAGCTCAAGTGCAAGTTTATCGTCAAACAACACAATAAACTGTGCTGATTCGGCCATGGTGAAGCCCGCGTTGTTGCTAAAAGGTCGGCAAGCCCTCCGATAATCGGGATTCTGGTTCTCGTCCAATCCATCTAAGGCTCGCAACGAAGCATCATCAGCAAGTGCACCCATTGTTGTAAATCCATCAAATACCTCAGGTACCAGGCATGCTTCACTCGTCCCAATGATTGCTACTCGATGGGTTCCATTTTGAATATCACGTATGCCGAGACGTAAGTTGTAAAGAAATGTNGCACAAGCTGCAACGTTAGCGCCAGTTGTCCCTAAATTGCCTAACAGATAGGCATTAAGAAAATCGGCTGGCATTTCTGTGAAGCCAAGAGGGAGTTGCTTGGACGTGACCTTTTTGCCTAGAATTCTCGCCTGCAACATACCACCAAAACCGTTGTAGTCAAGTTGGCCCATGCAATTACTNGCATATACGCAAAATTGGTCTGCCGGAACTTCCCGGCAAACTGTTGCCCAGTCGATTCCCAGCGAATTGATAGCATCAGAAGCNCCGTAAAGAGTTAATTGCAATGCACGNGGGTGGCTNCGAGANGGATACAGAACAGCTGGATCGAATCCGCTTGGTAATTGNCCGGCGCTTTGCACTGGAGCTTCTCGGAAAGATTTTACGAGCACATCAAAATTGTCNGCGACACTCACAGCGAGTCTGTGCTCGGGGTCATAGCTAGAGTCTTTCACCGTCCAGCCTAATGGAAGGGGTGAAGGAAGATGCTTCTTCTGAATCTCGAATTCTAAGGGTTGTAAATTTNTTCCAGTAAGACTTGCCGTCCGATGAAATNGCAGGCGCGACGGATCAAAAANATTATCTTCTAGCTTCCGGATCAAGGTNCTTTGGGTCAGTTCAGGAATGAGCGCAGATATAGCGCTGNCCAGNTCAACTGGTTGGCCGANTGCATCNAGCCATTGGTTATCAACTTTGCTTAGTTTACCTGTTAATGCAGCTAGGCTGGTCCAGGTGGAGTCGCGTTTTTCATCGTCGAGAACATCAACCACCATACGGCGATAAGCGTTATGTCCCGACGCTCTTCCTGCTGGATTGATGCCTCCGAATGCAACGATTACGGGTAAATTAGCCATCTTACGAATTTGGTGGTCTCATGAATGTGCTGGGACTATAGTAAAGAGCTCAGAATCGAGATATAGCAAATTGGACACATTTTATGGCATATTGGACACTAAAAGTCACAAAATGTCGACGGGTCACTAGGGATATTGCGATAAACAGCTAGCTTGATTGCCTTGCATAAAAAACATGTCCCACATAGGATTGCTGTCTCATTTAAGAAATAACAGGTATTCGGAGACAGCATGAAAACTTCAACAATAAAATGGTTTTTCTTAGGGTTGGGCTTATCCCTACAAGCACTCTCCTCGTTCGCCCAGAATCAGTTTGAAAATGTCACCATCCAGACAGTCCCCGTGGCAGGCAATGTTTCGATGTTGATAGGTCAGGGTGGAAACATAGGAGTATCGGCCGGTGGCGATGGTATTTTGATAATCGATGACCAATTCGCGCCTTTGGCAGGACGCATTAAAACCGCAATCGAAGCTCTGGGTTCGGATACTCCCAAATTTCTGCTTAACACACATTTTCATGGGGACCATACTGGAGGAAATATTGAGTTTGGCGCAGAAAGCTTGATCGTAGCTCATGAAAACGTGAGGATGAGGATGGCAGCCAGTAATCAACCTGCGGTCGCATTACCAGTAGTAACTTTCGATGATGATGTGACCGTTCATTTTAACGGCGAGGACATAACTCTAATTCATATGCCTAATGGCCACACCGACACTGACAGTGTTGTCATGTTTTCCGAATCGAATGTCATTCACATGGGAGATCATTTTTTCAATGGCGGATTTCCGTTTGTCGACCTCGCCAATGGCGGCACCGTTCAGGGTTACCTTAACAACTTGGAAAAAGCGTTGTCTTGGATTGGAGATGACGTAGCGGTGATTCCAGGGCACGGCCCATTGGCAGCCAAAGGCGACTTGTTAAATTTCTACAATGTGGTGAAGGATACCTCCACAGCTATTCGGGTCATGAAATCTCAGCGTATGACCAAAGAAGAGATCGTAGCAGAAGGACTGGGCGATGATTATGAGAGCTGGGGTCAGGGATTCATCAACGAACAACGCTGGATCGAAACAGTGTTCGATAGTTATCCGCGTTAGTAAAATATTTATCATCGATTTAAACAGTTTTGCAAGCTGCGGGTAACTCTTGAAGGAAATTGATACTTTCAATGAACGCGTGGTGGCTTTGCACCATGCGCTCGGTATCAGGCCAGATTACCTAGAAACTAGCAAACTCCCGCTTTGCCGAGAACCAGGCGAACTGGTTGATACAGAGCTCGACTTTTACCAGAGGCCGCAAAAGCTGACCCCTGATGCCTTCCAAGCTTGGTGCAGGATGAAATTTGCAGCTGAAGACGCTGGGGTAGCCTTGTTATTGATATCAGCATTTAGGGACATTGATTACCAGCACGATCTAATCGCTCGTAAAGTTCGAGAAGGGCGAACAATAGCGGAAGTATTGACTGTCAATGCAGCTCCCGGATTTAGTGAACACCATACAGGGCGTGCTCTGGATATAGGGACGACAGGGTGTGACCCGCTCGTTGAAGAATTTGAAAATACCTCAGCATTTGAGTGGCTTATTAGTAATGCAGCAGCTTTTGGTTTTACATTGACCTACCCGCGCGGAAATGGTTACGGAATCGACTATGAACCGTGGCACTGGTGTTTTACAGCGACCGATCCAAGGGTTTAGACAAACAGGTTTGAACAATGTAATCTAGAATCACTGCGCAATTGGGAGAGGGAATGCGGCAACAAAAACGCTCGGCACTATTTCCGATTCCGCGCCTAGTCTTTAGATCTCAAGAACTGGATACTGAAGTTTTTTGTGTCTTCACTCAAATTCGATTTTCTTGCTGCGCGCTTTCCATTGACCAACGATGTACGTAACCTGTTTTGTGATTGGTTGGGGATTTGTCTGCAGAGTAGCATGCAACCAAATTACCCATCAGTTTGTAAATAGTTGGTTGAAAAAATAATTGTCTGGTTTAGGAGGTAACAAGAAACTAAAAAGGCTTGAAACCCCGCTGTTTGAATCAAATCAGGAGACATTATTTATGACGCATGAATTCCAAATAGTATTCCGTAACATCGAACAAACTAATGCCTTGGTAGACGCGGTTGAAAAGAAAATTAATAAGCTTGAGCGTTATTGTGATCAAATCATTACAGGCCGTGTTGTGTTGGACTCACCGCATAATAATCATCACAAAGGAAAGGTCTATTCAATAGGTCTGGAAATACATACTCCTTCAAAAGAAGTACGCGTTAATCAAGAACAGCACGATAATCATGCTCACGAAGATCTGTACGTTGCCATTCGGGACGCCTTCAATGCCGCTGAGCGGCAATTAAAATCAACCGACAAGAAATATCGGAAAAACCCGCTAAACAAAAACGATATAGATTTCGATCACCAGGCGGCGTAAAAATATTCCTATGACTATGAAAGGACAAAACCGAATCGAGATCGAAGCTGCAACTTTTCGGCGGTTGCTAAAACATCTAGATGAGCACAAAGAAGTGCAAAATATTGATTTGATGAATTTGGCAAGCTTTTGCCGAAATTGTTTATCGAAATGGTACAGTGCTGAGGCTCAAGCGAGAGGGCTAGATGTGTCATATGACAGTTCTCGAGAAATTGTTTACGGAATGCCCTACTCAGAATGGAAATTGAAGTTTCAGACGGAAACGAGACTGGAACAGTCAGACAAATTCAAACAGAAGACAAGTTAAACGGTGTTTTAGTCTATGGTCGATTCATTGAATCGGTCGCGGATTATTCTCAGTGACAAACAATTTATTTCTTACGAGCTGCCGATATTCATTGGGCGTAACAGCATTCAGCTTTTTGAACAGGCTGGTGAAATAGCTGACGTCCTGGTAACCCACCTTATCTGCCACTTCGGCAACTATCAGGTTACTTTGTTTTAGCAGCTCCTTGGCGTGTTTGATGCGTAAGCCCTGCAGGTACTGCAGTGGTGTTGTATCAGTGGCTAGCTTGAAGCGCCTATTTAACGACCTCACGCTCATACGAAATTTATCAGCAACAGCCGATATCCGGATATATAAATAATAGTTTTCCTGTAACCACTCCTGTAACTTTATGATTTCCTCATCATGATGGGTAGTTTTCTGATCTCTACTTAAAATTAACGACTCGTAGGACTTTTTCAATTCATGAGTAAAATGCCTGGATATTTGATTGGCAATAGATTCTCCAAAATATTGTTCGATGAAATGCAACATAATATCTCGGACTGCATTCACGCTGCCTGTGCAATAGATATTCTCAATGCTGGTTATAAAACGCTTACGTTGCAACTTTACTTCTGGATAAGTCCGTTGAAATTGATCAAAGAAACGCCAGTGTGTCGTTGCTGCTTTGCCGTTTAATAGCCCTGTCGCCGCGACAAAAAAAGCGCCAGTGGTAACTGCACATAATGTCGCACCAGTTCGATATTGATCTTTAATCCAGTTCTGTAGTTGGTGATGTTTAGCAACACTGGCGCGTGGGTTTCCCCATACACCCGGAATAAAAATAAGGTTGCTGTTAGCTGCGTTTTTAAGAATTTTTGCGCACTTCATGGTTAGTCCGCCACTCAACTCTACGGTTTCATTATCGATACCTACCAATTCAATCCCGATTAGCTTGTCTGGCTGTTTTTGAGCTTTTGCGATATCGTTGGCGGCACTTAGCATCTCTAGGGGTATTGTTACGGTTGAACCCAGAGCGCGGGGTATACAGATAATAGTGACCTGTTTCATGGCATTTGATGCTACAGATAATCGATTTTGACTACGTGATATCGCCTATCGCCAGATAACAAAGTAATTTTGATTTCACTGTCGACTTGTTTTCCCAGTAGGGCATGTCCCATTGGTGAATCGATACTTATATAGCCGCGTTGCGGATCTATCTCGTCTGGCCCCACCAGCCGGTATCGATGCGGGTTACCTTCAGTATCTTCCAGCGTAATCGTGGCACCAAAATAAATTTTGCTCAGATCACTAGGAGGATTGCTTACTACTGTGACTTCTTCCAACCTCTTGGTCAAATATCGCACCCGTCGATCAATTTCCCGCAGTCGCTTCTTGCCATAAATGTATTCAGCATTTTCTGATCGATCTCCGAGAGCGGCTGCTTCTGACACTGAATGGGTTACTAGGGGGCGTTCAATTTTCCAAAGTTGGTGTAACTCTTGTTTCAATTGGTGCTCACCTTCAGGGGTAATATACTTAGCGCTAGGTTGTTGAGGAGGGCGATAACGGCTCATGAAGTAAATGGGTAACTAGTCTTCTAAGGTGAGTATCAGCTGGTTGCAGGTAGCTTCTGTTGTCTCTTGTTTTGGAACCAGCCGCACGCCTATACCCAGAAGTCTAACGGGTATGGACCTCCGGGCAAATCCGTCCTTACAGAGTTTTATGTAATTATCCGTATTGCAGGTATCCGAAAGCATTTCAACCGTGGTTTGTACAAAGTCATAAAATTTGATCTTTATGAATTGTTTGTGGATAGCGTAATCTTCATTCAGTTTCTCCATACGCTTCGCCAATTGTTGCATCAGGCCTGGCAATTCTTCCAGACAATTTTGAAGGCTGGGAAGATCAGTCGCATATGTATTTTCAACACTAACGGATTTGCGTATCCGTTGGGTTTGCACAGGACGCTGATCTATACCGCGACTTAACTGATGTAGTGTCTGGCCGAAGCTCCCGAAATATTTCTGTAATTGGTCACTTGAAAATTCGCGTAAATCGTTGCAGGTTTCTACCCCCATACGCTTCATTTTGCTAGTAGTAACCTTGCCCACACCGTGCAGTTTTTTGACTGGTAAAAGGGCGACAAAATTATCAACTTCCCTGGGGAGTATACAGAATTGGTCGTCCGGCTTATTCCAATCACTGGCAATTTTTGCGAGAAATTTGTTAGGAGCGATTCCCGCCGAGATCGTAATGTTTATCTTTTTTCGCACCTCCGCCCGAATAGCTTCTGCGATAAGAGTGGCACTTCCTCGGTATTTTTTGCACTCAGTGACATCGAGGTATGCTTCGTCGAGAGAGAGGGGTTCAATTAGAGGCGTATAGGTTTCAAATATTCGGTGGATTTGCTGTGAAACCCTGCGATATTTTTCCATGTCTGGTTTGATGATTATCAAGTGGGGACAGCGCTTGCGTGCAATTGCGGAGGACATGGCAGAATGAATGCCAAATTTTCTTGCTTCGTAGTTACAGGTAGCAACTACGCCTCTTCGTTCAGGCGAGCCACCGACTGCTATCGCCTTGTCTACTAAGTCGGCATTATCGCGCATCTCGATGGATGCATAAAAGCAATCGCAATCACAGTGAATGATTTTGCGTTGTGTTTCCATAGCTTTGTTTGGGGCGCTTTCCAAGCAAATTACAATAGGCAGAGCTCCAAGTAAATGAAGACTTAAGGTGTGTCACGATCAGGCATGATTTTTTTCGAATTCTTTCATAAAATTAACGAGTGCCTGACATCCAGCTGTTGGCATAGCATTATAGATAGAAGCACGAACTCCACCTACGTTGCGATGCCCTTTGAGAGCGTAAAGCCCTTGAGCATGGGCCTGTGAAAGGAATTTATCGAGAAGACCGTTTTCAGCTAGGTTGAAGGTCACGTTCATCGTGGAGCGATAAATAACCTCTGCTGTGCCCAGATAGAAGCTGGAAGTGTCAATAGCATCATAGATTAGGGCTGCCTTGGTTTCATTCTGCAACTCCAATGCTGTAACGCCTCCATGGTCTTTTAACCACTCTAGTACTAATTTCATCATATAGATTGCAAAAGTATTATTTGTATTCGACAGAGAATGCTTTTCAGCATAGGTTCTATAGGTAAGCAGGTTTGGGGTTTCAGGAAGGGCATAATCCAGTAGATCCTCACGAATAATTACCAGTGCAAGCCCGGCCGGCCCCAAATTTTTCTGTAAGCCCGCAAAGATAATGCCAAACTGGTTTATATCCAGCTCGCGGGAAAGGAATTCCGAAGTCATATCAGCAACCAGCGGGATATTGTCTGTACTAGGAAACTGTTGCCATCTTGTGCCATAGATGGTGTTGTTACTGGTGATATAAAGGTAGGAAGATTTTTGATCAACCTCAGCCATTTCGAGTTCAGGTATACGGTCATAGTTGCTTGTCTCGCTGCTGGCAACCACGCTAATTTTTCCATAGCGGATAGCTTCCTTAATAGCTAGCTTAGCGAAATTACCGGATTCTACATAGGCGGCTTTTTTTTCTGGATTGCGGGCAATAAGATTCATGGGCACGGCTGAGAACTGCATTTGGGCTCCACCATGTACATATAGGATCTTATAATTATCTGGAATGTTGGCCAGCTCGAAGAGAAGTCTGTCCGTTTCGTTGATAACGGCGTCGAACTCCTCGGAGCGATGACTGATTTCGATAATTGAAGCTCCGACACCTTGGTAGTCAAGGAATTCGGACCTAGCTTTTTCCATCACTTCTATCGGTAGCATGGCTGGGCCGGCGCCAAAATTATAAACACGTGTCATGCTCAATATCCTATATAAACTACAATCTAAAGCACAGTAACCTTGATAACGTTCTTGATATTAATGATAGCTGCCAGTGCGTCTCCAGAAGGAGGGCTCTCTAGGTCGATTAGGTTATAAGCAATATCTCCACGACTTTTGTTTAGCATATCAATAACATTGATATTCTGATCAGCGAGGACCGATAGAATCTGGCCGAGCATTTTCGGTACATTCTTGTTGCTGATAGTGAGCCGTGTGCATTCGTCAGCATTGACGTCCCGGTCTAGGGAGAGGTTGGGGAAATTCACCGAATTTTTTATGTTCCCGTTTTCCAGAAAATCTCTTAGTTGGTCTGCTGCCATAATAGCGCAGTTCTCCTCGGCTTCTCGGGTGCTGGCGCCGATGTGGGGCATGGAAATAACATCCTTGCGCCCCAAAAATTGTGGTCTTGGGAAGTCGCTGACATACTTGGCCAGTGTGCCAGCATCAAGAGCATCTTTCAGAGCCTGAGTATCGACAATTTCATCACGCGCAAAGTTTAAAAGGCATGTACCTTTTCGCATGGAAGCAAACATATTGGCGTCAATAAGGTTTCGTGTGGAATCGAGAACCGGTATATGCAGCGTAATAAAATCAGAGCTGGTCATCAGAGAATTCAGGTTCTCGATACGTTTAACCTGGCTCGGTAAACGCCAGGCGGCTTCTACTGAGAGGGCAGGATCATAACCGAGAACGTTCATATTCAGGTTTATAGCCATTTCAGCGACCATGGATCCGATAGCCCCTAAGCCGATCACACCAAGTGTCTTGCCGGCAATTTCATTGCCCTTAAAACGGTTTTTTTCTTGCTCCATCACCTTGGATAGCTCGTTGTAATCGTCAATGCTTGTCAGAGTGTTCGCAAACCCAATACCAGGAATGATTTCACGTGAAGCAAGTAATAAGCCGCACAGCACTAGTTCTTTCACAGCGTTAGCGTTGCCGCCAGGAGTATTAAACACAATCACCCCTTGTTCAGTACATTCGCTTATGGGGATATTGTTAACTCCAGCTCCAGCCCTGGCGATGGCTTTCAATTGACTGTTGAGAGCCCCTGGATCCAACTTGTGGCTGCGGAGTAAAATGGCGACCGCACCGTCAACATCAGCTCCGACCTCGTAGTGATCGCCTGGAAATCGTTTCAAGCCTTTTTCAGAGATCGTGTTAAATGTTTGAATCCTGTGCATGTTATCTAATCCTAGTTTCTATAACAGTATGCGGGTGCTGCCCCTCAGAAGGGTTTTTAGCAAATGGAATAGTTGGGCTCATCTACCGTGATATTACTGGTCACTCAAGAAGTTGGCAGAACTGGAGTGGGAAACCGGAATTTTCAAAGCGGGCAATTATGTCGCGAATCGAGACGAAACTCCAGCCGCAATTATTGAGAAATTGGTTCTACGGTTTAGCGAAATGTGGATACAGGTTATGATGTTTTTTTTGTAAGGGGCTTTCTGTATGACGGTATTCGAACCAGGTCTGCCGACACCGGTGGCTGACACCACAATACCTGTGTTGCGTATTCTAGGTAGAAATCCTGGGCCGATGACTGGGCCAGGCACAAACAGCTATCTGATAGGATGCGAAAGGCTTTGTCTTATTGATCCGGGACCGATTAATGATTTGCAGCTGGACAATTTTTTAACAGCTATAGGCGGCACCGGACTGGAATATATCTTGGTAACCCATACTCATGGCGACCATTCGCCTGCTTCAATTCCCTTGCGCGATGCTACTGGGGCAGAGCTGATTGGAATGGCGGCGCCAGAGGTAGAAGGCAATGACAAGTCATTTATTCCGAACCGGTTGTGGCAACATGGCGATGTCCTCGACTGTGGCGAATACAGTATCAAACTTCTACACACTCCCGGCCATGTTTCCAACCACATCTGTTTTTTGCTTGAACAAGAAAAATTGTTATTTACGGGTGATCATGTGCTACAGGGGACGACCTCTGTGATCTTGCCGCCGGACGGTGATATGGGTGCCTACCTGGATTCTCTTCGTTACCTGCAAACCCTAGAGCTGAGCTACTTGGCTCCAGGTCATGGCGATATCATGGGCCGGCCGCAGGAGGAGCTAAAAAATTTAATTACCCATCGTCTGAATCGGGAACAGAAGGTTGTTGACTGTCTTTTGCAACTTGGACCAAGCGAAATGGATTCCCTGGTGCTAAGTGTTTACGATGATGTGGCTACACATTTGATTCCTTGGGCAAAGAGAACACTGCTGGCTCACTTGATAAAGCTTGAGCGCGAGGGTCGGGTTACTTTGGAGAGTAACCTGTATGTCTTAACCAAGGAAGATGAATGATCCTATGAGGAAAAGGGAGACACTGTGGCATCTTTACATGATTCGGGGCTATGACGGCAGTCTTTATACGGGGATTACCATCGATGTGAAGCGCCGTTTTGAAGAACACAGTAACCAAGGTCACTGTGCAGGCACAAACAAGGGAGCCAAAGCCTTGCGTGGCAAGTATCCCTTGTTACTCGAGCTTCAGATTCCAGTAGGAAACAGATCTGAAGCGGCAAAACTGGAGTATAAAGTCAAACAATTAAGCAAATCTGAAAAAGAAGCTTTGGTGAGAGGAGACTTTTCTATCTGCTCGCCCTCGATGGTTAATAATATCCAAGGCCGATCGAATTGATACTAAGCCTGATGTTCGGATTCCTGTTGATATAAGCAAAATCGAGAATATATTATTAGCCTAATTAGGCGGTCGGGTTGGAAATCGCTGGACTGATCTTGAAGTTTAAAAAGCCATATATAAGGGCAATAACTGGGTTGATCAAGTTAAAAAAACAATAGGGTAAGTAGGCGAAGGTGGCAACGCCTAGCGTGCCTGCCATATAGGCTCCACAGGTGTTCCACGGTACTAAAGGAGACGTGATAGTTCCTGCATCCTCCAATGTGCGTGATAGATTCTTCATGTCCAAGTTGTGATTTTCATATTCGAGTTTATACATACGGCCCGGCAGAACTAAAGAAATATATTGATCGGAAGTGATGATATTAGCTCCGATGCAAGTGGCGATAGTGGTAGCAATTAGACTGCCAGTACTATGTACAAAAGAAAGCATATAGTTCACAAGGCTTTTTAATAAGCCCGTATGCTCCATGATACCACCGAAGACCATGGCGCAGAGCACCAACCAAACTGTAGTAAGCATGGAGCTCATTCCACCACGTGTCATTAAGTCGTCTAGAGTAGCGTTGCCGCTCTCAAGGATGAACCCATCAAATATGGTATACCACACGCCTTTGAATAGACCGAGAAATACATTCGGTGTGTCACCTGCCAACGCCACGATGATTGGTCGTTGGAACAATATTGCGATTATCAAGCCCAGTAAGGCGCCGGTCACAATAGTAGGTATAGGCGGTAGTTTCTTGTACGCCATGTAGAGTAGCAGGGCAACTGGCAGTAACATTAAGGGCTGGATAGTGAAGTTTTCTTTCAGTAACCGCATGGTTATCTCGAGATCACTGGCGTTTGCACTCGAGTCTATATTAAGACCAATCAAACTGAATATTACCAAGGCAATCAAAATGCTTGGGATGGTTGTCCATGTCATGTGGCCAATATGGGTGAACAAATCGGTACCGGCAACGGCGGGAGCAAGGTTTGTTGTCTCCGATAGTGGTGACATTTTGTCACCAAAATAGGAGCCAGAGATAATGGCCCCAGCCGTAATCTCAAGGGAAAGACCCAAACCTCCAGCAGCACCGATCAGAGCTATACCCACGGTTCCGGCAACTGTCCATGAGCTCCCGACACTGAGAGCGATAAGCGAGCAGATGAGTGCGCTTGCCACGTAGAAAATTGATGGATCTAGAATCAACAGGCTGTAATAAATCATGGTGGGTACAGTGCCGGATAAGATCCAGCATCCTATCAACATCCCCACACTAAACAGTATGAGTAGTGGCTTGATAGCGACAGTGATCCCCAATACGATGCTAGATTCGATATCGTTCCAGCTATGTCCGTTATACCAGCCCACCAGTGCAGCGACAGCCGCTCCTGCACAGAGGGCGATCTGGTTGGGACCGCTGCTAGCGTCTTCACCAAAGAGGTAGACTGAAAATGACAATAAGAAAATGAGTACAGTTAAAGGGATTAGTGCTTGCAGTACAGTTGGAGATATCGGACTACCCGTCTCGTTAAATTCCGATTGCTCGATTATTGCCATATCAATTCACCTATGATTGGGTGAAGCATAGCGGTAATCGGGCTTGGCTGTCTAATTGGCACCTGGTTTCACTATAATTAAGGTATAATCCGNCACTTTCTCTTGATCGGTATTAACAATTTTTAGATATAGTCTATCGAAATNAATTTACCCATTATGAGTAGTTCGGAAAGCTAGATGAATGATATTGAAGCTTACATGATTAAATTGGGTTCGCAGGCTCGGGCTGCCTCACGGCANATCAGTAAGGCAACTACGGCTCAGAAGAATCATGCCTTACTCGCCATAGCTGACGCGATAGACAGCGGGCGAGGGCAATTGCTTTCAGCTAATCAGCTCGATCTTGAGGCGGGTAGGGAGAAACCGTTGGAGTCTGCGCTNCTGGATCGGCTTGAATTAACCGAAGCACGTATTGATAGCATGATTGACGGATTGCGNCAGGTTAAAGCTNTAGATGATCCAGTCGGTGAGATTAGTGANCTTAAACACCGTCCAAGTGGAATCCAAGTGGGGAGGATGCGTGTACCGCTGGGTGTTATAGGTATCNTCTATGAATCACGCCCAAACGTAACATGCGAAGCTGCAAGCCTGTGCCTAAAGTCAGGAAATGCAACGATCTTGAGAGGNGGTTCTGAAGCNATNAAATCGAATCAGGCGATCGCGGAATTTATTATCGCTGGTCTGGAAGCAAGCGGTTTAAATCGACATATTGTTCAGGTGCTTGATCGTACTGATAGGCAAGCCGTGGGTAAACTTATAACGATGCCTGAATATGTCGATGTGATAGTCCCTCGCGGAGGCAAGGGCCTTATTGAGCGTGTCAGTAAAGAAGCACGGGTTCCCGTAATAAAGCACCTTGACGGGAATTGCCATCTATATATTGATGACAAAGCAGATCTTGAAAAGTCCGTCGCCGTAGCAGTCAATGCCAAGACTCAGCGATACGGTACTTGCTGCACGATGGAGTCACTGCTTGTTGCGGAAGGGATTGCATCGGATGTNCTACCCCTCCTTGCGAAGGAATATGAGAAGCGTGGAGTCGAGTTACGTGGTTGTAGTAAAACGCGGGACATTATCGCTAATGCGATAACAGCGACTGAAGAAGATTGGGAAACCGAGTATCTGGCGCCTATTTTGTCGATCAAGATTGTCTCAAATGTGGATGAGGCTATAAATCATATAAATGAATACAGTTCTCAGCATACTGATTCGATTATGACCGAAGATTACAATCGGGCACAGCGCTTCCTACGTGAAGTCGACTCGAGCTCTGTTATGGTAAATACTTCTACTCGTTTCGCTGATGGATTCGAATATGGACTCGGCGCTGAAATAGGCATATCCACTGATAAATTACACGCTCGTGGACCAGTGGGCTTAGAAGGATTAACTTCGCAAAAATTTATCGTGCTAGGAGATGGTAGTATCAGGCAATGAAAGCACGACTTGGTTTGCTGGGTGGTATGTTCGACCCGGTACATATCGGGCATATTCAAGCGGCGAATTATGCGCTTAAACTTCTGAAACTGGATGAGCTTAGATTCATTCCGTGCTCGACACCAAATCACCGTGATCGCGCAGCTGTCAGTTCAGAGCACAGGTTGAATATGCTGGAGTTGACGACAGAAAAATATTCCACCATTTCCGTCGATCCTATTGAGATAAACCGCCTCGGTATTTCCTACACNGTGGATACACTTTCAGCGNTCCAAAAATCGCATGGAGCTGTGCAGTTGGTATTTGTGCTGGGAATAGATTCGTTCAACACATTGCTACAATGGCAGAACTGGGAACAACTTTTTAAGTTGTGCCACTTACTGATATTGGCAAGGCCTGGAGTAACCATGCAACCACTAGTTGAAAACCTTACACACCTGTCTGACAGAAGAGTAGATAGTGTTNAATCATTATTTTCGAGCAGGTTCGGGGGTATATTTTTTGCGGAGGATTTCAAGCAAGATGTTTCTTCAACCAGAGTACGAGAAGCGTTGCGCTCTAATAAAGATGTTTCTGCAGTGCTTGACAAACGAGTGCTCACCTACATAAAAAGTAATAAAATGTACCAAAAATTGTGAATTAAAATATTTNGAATGAAAGTAAGCCGATTGAATAGTAAAAAATTAGCNCAANGTGNTGTGGACGCATTGAATGATTTAAAGGGNCAGTCCATANGNTGTATTAATGTNAAAAANCTAACTGNCATTACGGATTACATGGTGATAACCACNGGAAGGTCTAACANACACACTAAGGCCTTGGCTGACGCAGTAGTTAACAAAGTAAAAGAATCAGGTGAGCACATAATTGGGGTTGAAGGGCGAACGCAGTCTGAATGGGTTCTTGTGGATGCAGGTGATGTTATCGTCCATATCATGATGGCTCCCGTTCGTGCACTGTACAATTTAGAGGATCTTTGGAGCTTTGATACTGCTTCTGAAGATAATTTGGAAGTAAGAACTAATTCCTAGTTAAATCCGTGACATGAAGGTCTCATTAATAACTGTTGGCACTAAAATGCCTGGCTGGGTCCAAGAAGCTATCAAGGAATATCAAAAACGGATTCAGTCAGAGCTTAATTTTAGCCTCATTGAAATTCCTCTGCCCAAACGAAATAAATCCCAAACTATTCAACAATGCATCAAAAAAGAAGGTGAGCAGATTCTGAAAATGGTGCTACCGGGTAGTCGGATTATTGCATTGGATATTGCCGGAATATCGCTGAGTACTGAGCAGCTAGTCAAAAAGCTGAACATTTTTAGAGCAGAGGGCCAAAATATCAGTTTACTCATTGGTGGCCCTGATGGCCTGAGCCAGTCCTGTCTTGATCAATCTATAGAACGGTGGTCTCTTTCTTCTCTGACGTTTCCACATTCGCTCGTAAGAATTCTCGTTGTCGAGCAGCTTTACCGGGCGGTTAGTATTCTTAGAGCTCATCCGTATCACCGCGGTTAAATGTGTCATTACTAGACTCTTCGCTTAAGTAGTGGGGCAATCAAAAAAGCCGAGAAAGCTAAAAATATCCTGAAAAAGACGCTAGACTAATGAACGGCCAATTATTGGAGTTCAGAATTAAACTAATCGGCCAGGGCGGGGTCTAAATCCTTCCCAAGAATTGGAAAGAATTACGCAACACAGCCGATTAATTGAGTCATTAATGGGGCATTCACGCGGCTAAGGAAGTTTCTGACAGATGGTAGGCAAGTGGCAGCTTAAAGATCACGAAGCGGAAAAAAAGCTATTTAATCACAGGTTAGTAGTTGCCGGTGTCTTTATTGTTGTTCTTTTTGCCGCGCTTATTTTGCAGTTGGTTAATCTCCAAATCTATCAACACGAATATTTCACGGCTCGCTCTGATGGTAATCGCATGCATTCTCAGTATGTGCCACCAGCCCGCGGTCTTATCTTTGATCGTAGCGGCAACTTGTTGGCTGAAAACCAACCAATCTTTACCCTTACAGTGGTGCCGGAACAGGTAGAAAGCTTCGATGAAACTCTCGAAATCTTGAACAGGCTGATTAGGCTGACAGATGATGATATAGAACAGTTTAATTCTCGGTTGCAGCGGAATCGCGTACCATTTTCTTCTGTACCGTTGCGTTATATTCTCGATGAAGAAGAAAAGTCCAAAGTTGCAGTAAATGGACACCTGTTACCCGGAATATCTATTGAACCTCAACTTGTACGTCGCTACCCGCTAGCAGGTTTGACGGCTCATTCAGTTGGTTACGTGTCTGAAATTAATCGAGAAGAGCTAGATAGTCTAAGTGACGCTGAAAAAGAAAATTATGGAGGCACTAATCATAGAGGCAAGACTGGTATTGAACGTACTTACGAAGACTTGCTGCACGGTACTGTAGGTTACGAAATTGTCGAGAAGAATAACAGGGGTCAGGTTATGCGGCGGCTTGATCGAACTGATCCAGTCGCTGGGAAAAACATTACGCTGCATATGGATGCGCAGTTACAGATTGCAGCTGAAAATGCGCTAGGTGATTTTCGCGGTGCGGTTGTAGCCATCGATCCAAACACGGGTGGCATTCTCGCCATGGTTAGCAAACCGACGTTTAATCCAAACCTTTTTGTAACAGGAATCAGCAGTAAAGATTACGACATATTGGTTAAGGATGAGGTGAATACCCCTTTATTCGATCGCACTACCAATCCTTACCCGCCAGGCTCTACTATAAAACCATTTCTTGGTTTGGCAGGCTTGCACCATGAACACATAGATTACGATTTCGCTATCGAAGATCCAGGTTATTTCCGCTTGCCCGGCGTTTCTTACCGCTGGGGAGACTATACCTTGAGAACTCAAATCGGCGGCGGACACGGCCATACTGATTTAATGAAGGCGATTTATCAGTCCTGTGATACGTTTTTCTACGATCTAGGGAATCGCATGGGTATAGATACGATTCATGATTTCATGGCGAAGTTCGGATTCGGTAATAATTTTGCAGTTGATATCGCTTACGCCCGAACTGGCGTGCTACCGTCTAGGGAATGGAAAATGGCGAGCCGCGGTGAGCCATGGTATCCAGGCGACACCATCAACTCCTCTATTGGTCAGGGATACATGTGGGCTACTCCGTTGCAGTTGGCAACTGCTGTATCGATTATTGCTAATGAAGGTAAAGTGGTGTCGCCCCGCATGTTGAAGGCAGTAGATGGTGAATTATTTGAACCGATAATCGAGAACCCTATGCCTGATGTTATGGTTAACGATTCAGATTACTGGCGTTATATAGAAGACGCCATGACTATGGTTGTTCATCGGCCCTTCTCAGATCAGTTTAGGGATTATGGTACTGCCTATGAATCGATCGCTATGGCAGATCGAGAAATGTCCTATAAAATGGCAGGTAAGTCCGGTTCTGCGCAGGTAGTTGGGATCAGTCAGGATATTCTGTCCAGCTCTGACATCATGGTATCCGATTTAAACAAAGACCACGGGTTGTTCATTTCGTTTGCGCCTGCTCAGAATTCTCAGATTGCTCCACAGATAGCGATTGCTGTATTTGTGGAGAATGGTGAACACGGTAGCAGCGTGGCAGGTCCTATTGCGAAGCAGGTTATCGATACTTACCTATTGGATATATTGAAGCTCGATTTCTTTACCGTCGAAGACACCCCTCATTCTGAAAAGCAGGTAAGAGCTTCCGATGAATAACCGCGATTTCATTCGTCAAGCCCCAAGGACTGAATCATCAAGTAATCGCTCTGGCTCGATTTGGCGATTTGTCCATACCGATCCACCTCTGCTGGTTGGGCTAATCCTCATTTGCTGTTTCGGGTTGCTTGTGCTTTATAGCGCGAGCGATGGCAATGAGACCGTTGTGCGCCGACAAGCCCTAGGAATAGTCGTTGGAATATTAGCGATGTTTATCGTGTCTCAGTTCAATGTACACGTTTTCAGAAGCTGGGCGCTCTCTATGTATGGGGCAGGACTTGCTCTGTTGGCCCTCGTACTTATCATCGGAGTGGAGGCAGGCGGAGCTCGAAGCTGGATAGACTTACCTGGAATCCCTAGTTTTCAACCTTCGGAAATTATGAAAATTGTTGTCCCGCTAATGATAGCCTGGTATTTGGGGAGCCGACCGCTGCCTCCACGCTTCAAACACTTGTTTTGGTCAGCCCTTATGATTCTGATTCCAGCTGTACTGATTATTATTCAGAATGATACAGGGACAGCCATCATGGTGATGATGTCTGGATTATTCGTGGTGCTGCTCGCAGGGATTCGCTGGCGTATAGTAATTACCGGTTTCTTGGCTCTCCTGCTGGCTTCGCCTGCATGGTATCTTTTCCTGGCCCCGGAACACATAAAAATTCGAATACTAACCGTCTTTAATCCTTATCTTGACCCAACAGGGGCCGGCTATAACATTATCCAATCGCAGATCGCTATTGGATCTGGAGGCGTTTATGGCAAGGGGTACGGAAATGGGGCCCAGTCACATCTAGATTTTATTCCGGAAAGTAATACCGATTTTATTCTTGCTGTATTGGCCGAGGAATTTGGATTGCTCGGGATACTTTTTCTTATCTGTCTCTACCTTTTCATCCTTCTGCGGAGTTCCTATATTGCGTATTCCGCTAAAGATATGTTCAGTCGGCTCCTGGCCGGCAGCATAACCCTGACTTTTTTCATGTACGTGTTTGTTAATATGGCAATGGTTTCGGGATTGTTACCTGTAATTGGTTTGCCTCTGCCTCTCATTTCTCGTGGCGGAACCGCGATCGTAACTTTTTTTGTGTGTTTTGGTCTGCTTATGTCAATTCAGACTCATGGCCGGCTTAAAGAAGCCTAACTTATTGATATTAAATTAAAAATTGGTTTATATTCAATAACTGCCCATCCCCTCTTTTACAAATAGCGAGTCCGAACGGTTTCGGTGAAATTAAAATTATTGTTTATTTGGACGCTAAGTAATTAAATATTCTCGATTTTCTGGAAGAGCTGAGCTGTTTTGTTGATGAATTCTATACTAATCAAGAGTGGGCTTGTGGCCGTGGCCGTGTTGGCTGGCTGTAGTACCGCGACAGTGCCAACCAATCCCGATGCTACCCGCTATAGTATCCAAAAGGATCGGGCTCCGAGTGGTTCCTTAGAGATTTCGGCTATTCCGGAAGTTATACCGGAACAGGTAACTCGCAGTATGGCAGGGAATCGAAGCCCCTATACCGTGTTTGGTGATACGTATCACGTGTTGCCGACCGAAGAGGGTTACAGTGAAAGTGGAGTAGCGTCATGGTATGGGGAGAAATTCCACGGACATAAAACCTCCAACGGCGAAATATTTGACATGTATAAGGTTTCGGCCGCACATAAATCTCTACCAATACCCAGTTTTCTTAAGGTGACGAACCTGAATAACAACCGCAGCATAGTTGTCCGTGTAAATGACCGAGGGCCGTTTCATGGTGATCGTATTGTCGATCTCTCTTATGCAGCTGCTTTGAAATTAGGATACGCTAAAATAGGCACGGCGCGGGTTCAACTGGATGCGATAATAGTCTCCGGTATGGAGCGAGAACGAATCCTTGTCCAGAAGTCATCGCCAAATGGAGAAGAGCTGAAACTATCTGCACCCAGTAATAAGTATTTGCAGGTTGGCGCTTTCTCTGAACTAGTTAGGGCTCAAGAGGTGTCTAACCGACTGCGAGAAATGACCAATCGGCCAGTATTCATTCGCGAAGTGATCAGTCAATCGAGCGGAGTTTTGCATCGAGTCCGGATTGGTCCAGTAAATGACGAGACTGAGATTCGTCGTCTCACTCAAAGTCTAGTTGCCGCTGATCTGGGAAGCCCGTACACTGTAACAGATTAAGCATATTGAATGATTTCACCACGTAATTCATCGTCTCTCAGTTTGACTCATTTATCAATTTCAAGACGGATTTCTTTATGTTACTAAAGAACGTTAAATCCTTATTACCCCTACAGCGAATTGTGGAGCTCTTTACCCGTTTATGGGTTCTGGTGATTCTTATTTTCGTCAACGATGTTGCAGTAGCCCAGGTAATAATTCCCCGGCCACCGGAAATAGCGGCAACTAGCTATATTCTGATCGATGCCAAAACCGGCCAAATCGTTGTAGAGGATAACGCTGACGAGCCTCTCCCGCCCGCTAGTCTGACCAAGATTATGACGGCCTATATCGCAATTGAAGAAATTATGAACGGTACGCTAGATCTGGATGACCAGGTGCACATTAGTGAAAATGCCTGGCGCATGGAAGGTTCCAAGATGTTTGTCGGCGTCAATACCCAGGTAAGCGTGGAAGATCTGCTGCGAGGTATAATCATTCAGTCTGGAAATGATGCCAGTGTGGCGATTGCGGAACATGTTGCAGGCAGTGAAGAAGCCTTTGCCGATATGATGAATCAATATGCGGAAGTGCTCGGATTGACCGATAGTTTTTTCATGAACGCTAGTGGGCTCGACACCGAATTGTACTACAACACAATGTCCGCGCGAGATCTGTCGACTCTTGCCAGATCTGCGATTAACAAACACCAAGATTTTTATCCAATATATGCGGAGCGAGAATTCACGCACAACGATATTCGTCAGACCAATCGTAATTCGTTGCTATTTCGTGATCGCAATGTCGATGGCATGAAAACCGGCTGGACTGATGCAGCTGGATTTTGTCTAGTAGCTTCTGCCGAACGTGACGGGATGAGGCTTATTTCCGTGGTCATGGGAGCCTCCAGTGAGCAAGCTCGTGCCATTGAAACTCAGAAGCTCCTTACCTATGGGTTCAGGTATTATGAAACTCACAAGCTTTATGATCCTAATCAGATTCTAACTAATGTTCCCGTTTGGTCAGGTAGCCAAAATGCTGTCGATCTTGGTATCCAGGAGGAAGTCTATGTGACAATTCCGCGAGGGCAAGCNGAAGCCATGACAGCTTCGCTGGATATTGATGAGGTAATCAGGGCACCATTGGAAAACGGTCAGATTATGGGTGTAGTCAATGTCGTACTCGATAATGACATCATTTATCGTGGCGACGTAATAGCCATGCAAGAAGTCGAGTTGGGAGGACTACTGAAGCGATTTATAGATTGGCTTAGACTCTTCTTCAGTAACCTTTTTGGCGGGTAAGCATAAAAAATCAGTGTCTTCAAGCTCGGATTCAGTNGACCAGGTAGCAGCAAAGATTGACTTCCCTTGTCTATATCCAATTAAAATTATTGGAAAAATGGGAAANAATTTTCAAGCTGAGGTTGTTGAGGCCATCGAAAGGCATACCTGCGGGATCGCAGAAGATATGATCAGCATACAGGCTAGCCGTAAAAAAAACTATCTCTCTATTACAGTGACCATTACCGCAACTGGAGAAGATCAACTGAGCCGTATTTTTCTAGACCTAGATAAAATCAAAAACGTGAAGATGGTAATCTAGAGGGTCTTTTGCATAAATTAGAGACTTCTCATGCGCTGAAGCTGTTTCGAGACTTTTATCCGTAAGTGCGCACCTTATATGGTTAATAAGCACAGCGCCGATAATAGGTAATAGGGTGGTTGGAGAGGTACTAATTAGGCATTACTATTTTTGTGAAGGGACTTAGTCATTAAAAGAGTACTGCACTTAGACTCTATTTCCATCCTACTCAGTAAAGATAAAAAGACAAGTTATTACGAGGTTTCCCGGTGTGCTGTTGACCGATTACAAATGGTTTCAGGCACAACCTTCTTCATCCGATTCTTGTTCGATTCCAGAATTGGTTGTACGAAGGCTTGGCTTACAGGAATACGGGCTAGTGTGGCGCGCAATGCGCTATCTGGTCGAGAATCCTAAGCTTGATAAAAATGATGAGATCTGGCTATTGAGTCATAAACCTGTCTATACGCAGGGACAGGCAGGCAAAGCAGAACATGTCCTAAACCCTGGAGATATTCCTGTGGTGCAAATCGATCGTGGTGGTCAGGTCACTTATCATGGCCCGGGTCAGCTGGTCGCCTACTTGCTTATTAACATTAGACGTCGCAACTTCGGTGTACGAGTATTGGTTGATCTTATCGAGAAAGCTTTAATTGCTACGCTAAAAGATTATGGTATCGCGGCAACTACCAGGCCAAAAGCCCCCGGGGTTTACGTTAATGATGCTAAAATAGCGGCCTTGGGATTGCGCATAAAGAATGGCTGGAGCTATCACGGCCTCAGTTTAAACGTGAATATGGATCTCACTCCTTTTGCTAGTATCAATCCCTGCGGATTTGAAAATCTGGCTGTTTCCCAATTAGCAGACTTCATTGGTACACAGGACTTGTTATTACAGAATGCCAGCAAGATTCTTTGTAATAAACTGCTCAAGGAACTTGGGTATCTGGAGCACTACTAACATTATTGAATTTTAGTAAAATTAGCAAAGTTGTTATGGCTGAACGAAAACGTCGCAATGTGTTAATCGAAGGGCAGAAGTTGCGTGGCTTAGAAAAGCTTCGTCGTATTCCTGTGAAAGTAATTCCTACAAAAGAATTCCTCGCGAAACCAGACTGGATCCGTGTAAAGATTCCTGCCTCATCAAAAGTCACCCACATAAAGAGGATACTGCGTTATCACAAACTAGCTTCCGTTTGTGAAGAAGCTTCATGTCCAAATCTGGGCGAGTGTTTCAATAATGGTACAGCCACATTCATGATAATGGGGGATATCTGTACTCGNCGATGTCCATTCTGTGATGTTGCCCACGGTAANCCTAAACCGCTCGATGAAAATGAGCCAATTAAACTTGCTGAAGCTATCCACGAAATGAAGCTGACTTACGTGGTCATCACTTCTGTTGACAGGGATGATCTAAAAGATAGTGGTGCCCAACATTTCGTAAATTGCATCAGTGAAACTCGCCNTCGTAACCCANGCATCCGAGTGGAGATNTTGGTACCTGATTTTCGTGGCCGTATGGATGTTGCGCTTAATATTCTCGGACAAACCCCCCCTGATGTTTTTAACCATAACTTAGAAACTGTGCCGCGACTNTATAAACAGGCTAGACCTGGTGCAGATTATGAGTGGTCCCTGAATTTATTGGCNCGCTATAAAGTNNGCCAACCTAATGTGCCCACCAAATCAGGTTTAATGCTTGGGCTAGGTGAATCCATAGAAGAAGTAAAACAGGTGCTGGAAAATTTGAAGCAACACAATGTCGATATGATTACTCTAGGCCAATATCTTCAGCCTAGCAGACATCACCTAAAAGTGGAGCGATTTGTGCCTCCCGCTGAATTTGACGAGTTATGCGTCTTTGGAGAAAAACTCGGCTTCAAACATGTAGCTAGTGGCCCTCTGGTCAGATCCTCCTATCATGCTGATAAACAGGCAAGTAGCGAGATACATCCCTAGAGCTGATTTACTCTTGATGAAGATAACTTTCCCGCAGATACTAATAAGCCTGTCTTCCCTTTTACTTGCTGTTGTTACAATAGTTTTTCTCACTCAAAGCCCGGCTCAGTTCGGCAGTGCATCCTTGCTATTTAGGGCTTTGGTTTTCAACTTCGCTATTGTGGCTACTCTAGTGGCTATTTATCCGGTTAACCCTTTTTTCGATAGCGGACCTCGTATTTACGGCATCGTGGTTTGCTTGCCTGCAGTAATTCCAGCATTTATTTATTTTTT
>NZNL01000081.1 GCA_002694855.1 Gammaproteobacteria bacterium | reverse complement strand
AATCATTAAGTCTCCAACACTCGCGAGGGTGAATTCGCCTTGCATAGTCATAGCTCTATCTTTTCCGTTTAGTGGAGGCAGAGTCTCTTGAGCTAGAACTGTCGGAGATAAAGTAAGCGCAATTAAAGTTAAGACTTTAAAGCAGTTGAGCAGCAAGATATGTCGAGCCATTAACCAATAATTAGTACCATACATAGTCATTCCAGTTTTTAGCTTAGTTCTGACAAAGCAAATTTTTAATCAGTATTTATCTCTGAATATTAAGGGTCTTCCAATCGTCGCCCCGCACAGGCAGAGCCATTCAGCGCCGTCACTCTATGTAGTGTCACTCCCTTTTCCTCAAATGCATCCATATCAGAGCAGCGCACATAGGTAAATCGTAAGTCTAGCTCATCCCCTCTCCCGATTCCTTCATTCGCTAACAGTGGTTGCACATGGTAAAGCGAAGCGTTATGAGCAAGACTTAATTCTTTTAGATTTCTAAGATTCCCTAACGAGCTAATATCGTTGATCGCATTGTTTTCGAGGCGTAAGACCTGCAAGTTTNGCAATTGTCTTAATGGTGCNATGTCTNCGATCTTATTATTGCTGAGAAATAAATTCTCCAGNTCTNCCATATTACTCAGCGCATCAATATTCGAAATNGCGTTGTTGTTTAAACTGAGTTGAAGCATNCCTGGCATATCACTTAAAGCGTTGATGTCATCAATCTGATTATTATGGATCCAAAGCAATATCAGATCGTTCATTCCACTGAGTGCACCGATGTCAGTGATCTGATTATCATACAGACGNAGATGGGTGAGGTTAGTAAGACCAGCCAGTGGACTGATATCTGAAATAGTATTGAGATGAATGCGCAGCAACCTTAACTGGAAGAGTCCTGCAAGCGGACTAATATCCGTAATACCGTTAAAAACTACATCCGGATCACGACCATCCTTGTAGTTCAGATAATGCTGCAGCTGGTAAGGATACATGCCGTGCACATGCAGCTGCCTCAAATTTGTCAGTTGCCTTAACGCGCTGATATCTGAAATAGGATTTTCGCTGATGATGAGTTGCTCTAAGTTAGTGAGTCCGATAAGTGGACTGATATCACTAAACCAATTTGTATGCAGGTTAAGCACACGAAGATTAGTGAGCTCACTAATAGGACTAATATCTGTGATCAACCTATTAATAATGCTTAAAGCGGTCAGATTAGTGAGGTTCTGAATGCCATCGAGGTTTTCAAATGGCTTTGAAGGTAACGGTCGCAGTGTGCCGCCATAGACAACCCGTTCTGATTCCGCCGGCACGGTAAGTCGAATAAGCTCTGAAAGCAATACACAAGTAAGATCTTCACCCGAATCGACGGACAGCGCATTCCGTACGACTTCTTCTAAGTCCGCATCTGCAAAGGCCGCTATCGCTGAAGCCGAGTGGTCTCTACAATTATCAGTTGGCTTGAGGGTTTGCTGAGCAACGTTTGGAGACGAAAGAACAAGAGTGGAAAGAACTATCAGNATTGAGCTGAAAGTANCGCTTTTCATAAGAGAGTCTCCTAAACNTAGATTTTTATAACGAACAAAATTATACATGCAAGTATATTTTTAGGAAGAGTCCGATGAGCTAAGCAGCGAAGGCTTGAAGCTGCTTTTCCCAATCCAAGAGTGTTGTGATATAAGGGTTCCTGTGTTTGGACAAGACGTCCACCAATAGTTTCTGGAAAAAATAGGAGCCAAAGCGTCTCTTAAATCAGAGGGCAATCAGCCCAAGTTTGTTTGACGACTTACACAGGAGAGTCCTAGATGGTAATAACAAAAANATTGATTTCGTCATTCATTGTGGCCGTGGGTGCACTTACNTGTGTCTCATTAGCCATGAGCCAATCNGGCACCAGCGTGTACGAGGGGGATTGGCCAAATATTCACAGCGGCAACGCGGCTCAGCGCTACTCACCACTCGANCAGATTAACGCAGACAACGTCNGCTCTTTAGAGATCGCGTGGCGTTTTTCTACAGAGAACTTTGGACCCTCGACTGACTTCAATAACCCTTCCACNCCGCTTGAGGTGGACGGTGTGTTGTATGCTGATATAGCCGCCACTCGAAATGTCGTGGCACTGGATGCCACAACCGGCCAGGTACTGTGGCTTTGGCGTTATCAGGAAGGCGATCGATTCGACGAAGCNCCGAGAAAGGGTGCCGGCCGTGGCGTCGCCTTCTGGCGCGACGGTGATACGGCACGGGTTCTCGACGTNTCCCCGGGCTACCAATTGATTTCACTGGATGCCAAGACCGGCATTCCGGATTCGAACTTTGGCGATAACGGNATCGTCGATTTGTACGTAGGCGTCAGAAATGGCGATGATCCCAGATATCCCTACCCCGATATTGGCATTTCTGCACCGCCCTTTGTCATGAATGACGTCATTGTGGTAGGAGCGGCGCACCGGACAGGTGGTCGGCCACGGTCCAAGTTCAATACAAAAGGGGACATACGCGGTTTCGATGTGCGAACCGGTGANCTGCTGTGGACCTTTCATACCATTCCGGAACGAGGAGAAGTAGGTTTTGAGTCCTGGCTAAGCGGGAACGATATTACCGGCAATTCCGGTGTCTGGGCTGCCATCTCGGGTGATCCGGAACTGGGACATGTCTATCTGCCCATAGAAGATCCCACCGGCGACTATTATGGTGGCGACCGGCACGGCGATAACCTGTTTTCTAGCGGCCTAGTTGCACTGGATATCAATACCGGTGAGCGCCAATGGCACTATCAGTTTATCCACCATGACATCTGGGACTGGGACGTTCCCTCCCCGCCGATTATTACCGATTTACCCAACGGCCGTAAGGTGGTGATGTCGGTGACCAAACAAGCCTGGGTCTATACGTTCGACAGGCTGACAGGCGAGCCCATCTGGCCTATTGTAGAGCGACCCGTTCCTACGGGAGATGTGCCGCGCGAATGGTACTCACCCACACAACCTTTTCCGACGCGACCCGCACCGTTCGATCGACAGGGCTTCACCGAAGATGACCTGATCGATTGGACGCCGGAAATTCGCGCGCTGGCGCTGGAATCCATTGGAGGCTTTCGCCTCAGCCCCAGTATATATACACCTCCATCATTGGCGGATGCACCTGACGGTACACGAGGTCTTCTTAGTTTGCCCTCTTCCACCGGTGGCTCTAACTGGGAGAGCTCTGCCCTTGATCCAGAAACGGGGATTCTCTACGTTCCATCAAGGACGCAATTGCAGGTGTTGGCATTGGGAAAAAACCCAGAGTCAGATATCGATTTAAGTCAGGGTTTTGGTGTCCGCGTCCCACGGGTCCAGGGGCTCGAGATCGTAAAGCCGCCTTATGGCCGCATTACAGCGATCGATATGAACTCTGGCGACCATCTCTGGATGATTGCTAATGCCGATACACCGGATCGCATTGCCAATCATCCGCTACTGGAAGGTGTTGATCTTCCACGAACAGGTGTACCGACACGATCAGGTATCTTACTAACTAAAACTCTGCTGTTCGCCGGTGAGCGTGCCGGTGCCGCTGATGCAGGTCCAATTTTTCGGGCCATTGACAAGCAAACCGGTGAAATTATTGCCGAAATGGATTTGCCAAGTAATCAAACCGGGTTGCCATTTACCTACGAACACGAAGGTAAGCAATACATCGCAATGTTCGTCGGTGGAGGCGGAAATCCCGCTGAGTTGGTGGCTTACTCGCTGCCGTAACTTACTACCGGGAGTTAGAGATTGAATTTTTTAAGTTCTCTCTAACTCCCGCTTGCGCTGCTCTTTAAAGCACCAAGAGCGAAGGCATNAGGTTGTATGCNCCTGGTTACAAATATATTTCTAATCTAGAAACTGCCTGGCCGCTGTGTACGANAAGTCCCTCTGCATGCCGCTTAATGACACGCTATTGTAATTCGGCTTCCCATTCCAATCTGCGCGCTCCGGCTAACGAACCTGGCATTGAATAATTNCCTTCGTGGCAGGCGTATTCGTAAAGTAGACCGTCGGTAGCGTAGAAACTCAACTCCGCAGTCCAAGGTTGGTGATAAATATTGCTGTCTTCAACTGTGAATTGATAGAAGATTTCATTGTCCGCGTAGCGACTGAACCGTTCGGTTATGCGTCCCTCTTTGGTAATAGGTAGAGAACTCTGGCTCATTTGCTGGGGATGGATATTGACAGTTTCCACCACCAATTCATTATTTTCATACCAACCGACGGAATCACCGAACCACTGTTTGAGCACTAGCGGNCGCCGGTTAGCAGCAGCCTCTTCGGGTGAATCATAAATGGGAATGATGCGAGCATCGTGCACCATCTCTACTAAAATCATCACGTAGTCGTCAGTTTGCACGAACTGGTAGGTATTGTTGTACAGCGCCCCCATCATGCCAGGCCCAGCCTTATTGCCAAATCCCAACAGACATCGTTCCGCATTTGGAAAAGCTTCCGGTCCGCTATAGTCCGCTATACCCGTAGCATAGCGGTTCCCGAAACTGGCACGTTCGAAATCATATTGCGGATTTTCCAGGCGAGGTACTCGACCATTTTCCGGATCAACAATGTAAGAAGTCCGATATTGGCCCTTAACCACGGCCAAGTTGGAGCCGGGATCGACCCAGAAATTATTGTACGCCCTGACACCGAAGTCATCGGCGCCCGCTTCAGGTGTGTTATTCACGCCATCGCCTTCGTCCAGCCCGCCTTCAATACCTGCAATCGGCGTAGCTGCGGCAATTACTCGCGCTTCCTCAGGTGACACGATCAGAGAGTCCACACCTTGGGGTCGCTGGAGATTGGTTAGGGANGCGTTGGTCCAGATACCTTCCAGGTCAGGTCGGCTTGCGTTTTGGGCTAACGCACTAGAACACGCGAGAGCGGTGACGAGCAGAAAGGTTTTGGATTGCGNGGTATATTTGAGCAGGACTCTCATGGGGAAGCTCCTGATTTTTTGTTTTTAGTTGTTGTTATTACAACACATTGCATGNTGTGAGGATACTCAGGCGCTACTACTCACGTATCGATGACCGTCCGAATAATGGCAACGTCCCGAGCCGATTTGATATCTCAACCAGGTTGCCGTCCACATCTTGCAGCTCTCGCGGTGGGTCGAACTTCTGTGTCAATGGAGTGACAAGCAACATCGTTATAAACGATGCTGCCAAACCAATAAAATCGGCAGGCAACTCAGGCGCAACGTAAAGGGTAATCAACCAGGCCGAGATGCCAGCCGCCATTGACGATAGCGCTCCCGTGCGATTCGCTTTCTTCCACCACAGACCCATAATGAAAGGCACTATGATGGCAGCAAGGCCCAGAATGTTTGCGTTAATCATCAAGTCAAATACGACCTGCATTTCCAGTGCTACAACCAGCGCAAAAACGCCGCATACAGGGATTGCACAGCGTGCAACGAGGAGCGACAACTTCGGTGACGGATCGCTCTTAACGAGCGGCAAAACATTCTTGGCCAATACGCTCGCTGACGCCAGGAGAGCGCTGTCTGCGGAACTCATTATCGCGGCCAACATGGCACCGACAAAGATAGCAATAGCTAGAGGGTGCAGGTGCTCTATCGCCAGTGCCGGAATTATAGTTTCCGGTGACTCCAGCCCAGGCATTGTTACGCTTCCGATGATGCCGAGAAATATCGGAATCATCCCGAAGAATAGATATCCGATACTAGCGATATAGAAAGAGTTTTGGGCGACACGCTCGTCTTTCGCAGAGGCAACCCTCTGGCACAGTGTTTGCGCGGAAATATCTACCACTCCAATGATCATCCAAGCGCGCAAATAATTCAGCCACTCCTCTCCCGTATTCTCGAGCGGTAGCATCCGGAAAGTATTTTCGTTGAGATGTGGCGAGATTGCACTCCAGCCTCCAACGTCAATCATGACGACAGTGAGTAAGACGATGAGACCGATCATGATGACTAACATCTGCAAGAAGTCGGTCATCGCTACTGCCCACATACCGCCAACAGCGGTGTAGACAAAAACTACAATTGCCCCACCGATGATGCCCTGTTCCATGGGAATGCTGGTCAACGATTCAAAAACGACACCAAAAGCAACCAGCATCGCGCCGACCCAAACAATATTGGAAAACAGCGTCGTTATAACCATGCCGAACGCTGCGACCTTGTCGAAGCGTTGCTCCATGAAGTCCACCACTGTCAATATGCGAAGTCGCCGGAACATTCTGGCAAAGAAGAAACCGATGAGTAGCAAGGCTAGTGCTCCGCCCCAGGGGTCTTCAATTACGCCTAACATTCCGTCATCGTACGCTGCGCCGGCACCACCCAGCATCATGGCACCGCCAAACCAGGTGGCAATGACAGTCATCGAACATAACCAAATCGGCATGCCGCGTCCTGCAACCATGAATTCAGTAACGGAATGGGATCTCTTGGACGCGTAATAACCGACGCCGAGCATGATCAGCATATAAGCCATCACGCCAAGAAATATGACTGTTTCTGTGGTCATAAGTTTAGATCTTGGTGCATTGGTAAAGGTTTACTGCGACTGAATCCCGGTAATCAATGGAAGCGGTTGTGGCTCCATATAGGCTAGACAATGCTGCTTGTCCTGTCTCTTTGTTAAGACGGAATAAATCACTTCCTCTTGTATCGATACAATAAACGTGATTCGGCTCAAAGGCATTTGCTTGAGCACATTCAAAATCGCGATCTAGTTCGCCTTTTTTAAATGAAGAGTTAGAGCCATCCAAAGTAACGAAGATGTTATTAGTATTAAACATGGCGCTTTCCCAACTATATCCCTCTTCGGTTTCCCAAGAAAATCCACTACTGTGTGTTCCCTGACAAGCCCAAACCTTCTTCTCTTGCGCTATCACTTCTGATGAAAATAGAAGCAAGATTGTTGCTATTAGTTCTTTCATAGCGGCCTCTTAAAAAATAATGTTATTAAGTTCTACCTTTCGCAATAGGTTGGCTTACAAAAGGATATAGTATGTAATAGTCTGAGATGGAACCAAATAGGAAAAAAGTTAGCTGATCAACAAATTTCAGCTTTTAGGATAGTAATCATATGACAGCAGTGTGACTATTTAATAAAGCAAAATAAAGACCCACCTTAGTTAAACTTACGAGAAAAGACAATGAAGAAAATTCTGACAACAACTCTAGCATTCGCGCTTGCCTTATTCGCAGGCATAGCATTTCAGCCTCAGCATGAAGTTTATGCTCAGACCAAGAAAATTTATGAACTTCGGACCTATACCACTGCCCCTGGCCGACTTCCGGCATTGCTGAATCGATTTGGGGGTGGCGAGGTCGATCTCTTCATCAAGCATGGCATGTATAGTGTGGGATACTGGGTTCCCGATGATAAACAGTTATCTCAAAACACAATGGTTTATATGGTCGCCCATGAGAATCGTGAAGCGGCAGCGGCCTCTTGGGCAGCTTTCGGTAGTGATCCTGCATGGCATACGATGCGAGATAAGTCTCGCGAGGATGGTCCGATTGTGATTAATGTCGTAATTCAGTTCCTCAATCCAACCAGTTTCTCGCCGGTGCAGTAACTAATGACATCTCAGCTAAATAACTCTTTTAGATACATATAAGAAAAATGACAAGCTCTTACGTTGGGCGACATTTGCTCGCGCTACTCTCACCTTTTCTATTGTTGAATTGCAGTCTTAATGTTTCTCCTAAACCAGACTACGCATTGACGCTTCCAAGTGCGCGGATTGAAACCAGGGAAGCACCTACTGAAAAAGAATTGGAAGCTACCACGCAGGTAGTCATACTCGGTACTGGCACGCCAATCCCAGACGCTTTTAGAGCTGGTTCAAGCATTGCAATTGTGCACAAGGGTGAAAGCTATTTATTCGATGTTGGTGCTGGTGCCGTTCGACAGGCAACAATCGCCCGCTATAAGTATGACATTCCTTCGCTCTATCCTTCGCAAATCTGCTGCGTATTTCTTTCTCATTTACATAGTGACCATACAATGGATTTATCTGAGCTTGCTCATACCTTGTGGTGGCGACGAAATACCGGACTCCAGACATGGGGACCGACAGGAATTGCTCAGATTGCAAATGGGTTAGATGAAATAATTGCAGCTGATGCGAATTTTCGAATCAACGGCATTCAGCCAGTAGCAAATCCGGAGGGCTTTCGTATAAGCCACCAAAATATTGCACCTGGAATTTTGTTTCAAAAAGAAGACCTAACTATTGAAGCTTTCTTAGTCAATCACGGTGATATTAATCCAGCATTTGGATTCAAAGTAACGACAGAAGATCTTTCTCTAGTAATAAGTGGCGATACTGCTTACAGCGATGTAATTGCAGAGAAAGCGCGCGGCGTAGACATACTGTTTCATGAAGTAATCAGTCGCCAGGGATTGGAGAAAAATTCGCCAGACTTCCAGCGATACCACAACAGTGTTCACACAACATCTGACGAAGTGGCACGCTTGGCATCGATTGCCCAGCCAAAAAAGCTAGTACTTTATCATGGCCTTTTCTACGGTACTGAAGAGTCTACAGTACTGGAAGAAATAGAAGCACTCTATGAAGGCAATGTCTTC
>NZNL01000056.1 GCA_002694855.1 Gammaproteobacteria bacterium | reverse complement strand
CTGATTTATACTCACTATAACCAGTTATAAATATTCCACATGAAGAAAAAATAATTATTGCTAAAAATATTAAGACCAATGGCCGTAGAATGTGCTGCATAAGAAAGATTTTACACCCTACCAGTCCTAAATGTCTATAAACAAAAAAGCCCCCGTGAGGAGGCTATTTGACCAGAGGCGTTTTTACCTCAAGGCCTAACTCGGCACGCATCTCTCTTGCAGTCATCCCCTTTACGTACACTGCAGTTCCCTGATCGAAAAGCCCGGCTTTATCCAACCCGCCGACTAAAACGGGATCGAATCCTGCGTCGATCACCAGTTGGGTAGCCACGGCAAGAGCTTCTTGGTCGTCACCGGCAATTGGAATCGCTATTAGTTCCCCTTCTCGGTGTGCTTCTTCATTCACTTCTACCCAGCTCACCGCGTTGAATGCTCTAACCAGTTTCACTCCGGGTAAAAATTCTGCAGACGCAACTCCAGTACCTTTTTCGAGAGCAATTGCCGCCATCTCTCCATCTCGTTGTACATAAGGATTGCCACAATCGATCACGATTTTACCTTGCATGAGGGGCCCATAATCTCGGCCGACCTGGGGCGTAGCCGAGTAAGGAACCGCAACAAATATGATATCACCAAACTCGGCTGCTTCCTGTGGATAGCCAGCTCTTGCTCTAGGCCCGGCTTGTGTCACCAGGTCACTAAGCTGATCAGGGTTTCGTGATGAAAATAGTATTTCGTGGCCGGCTTCAGCCCAACGCAGACCGACAGAACCACCAATGCGTCCCGAACCGATAACACCGATTCTAAGTGGGGTAGGGGATTGACCACGCACAACAGTAGGAAGTAGTAAGGGAGCTATGCTCAGCGCTGTTACTGATACAAAGAGTTGGTGTGCGAATTTTCTTCTCGAGTATAAAAAGCGTTTAGGATTCTTCATTATTATCACCTGGGGCTAACTAGTGTTGGTCAATATACCAAATTCACTAAGCGATTTTCCATACTTCTCGACTAACTCTGCGGGACTTGAGTCTTGATCGGGGTTCACCTGATTCAGTATACCGTCAAAAACAACTGAAAGTCGGTTTGCCTCTGTATTATATGGTGATAGCCTTTGTTCCAATTCTTTTGGAGGCTCAGTTGTTCACAAACCGGCTATTAACCCATCTGGTCTTTTTATTTATACCTATCCAGATTTTTGCACAATCAACAGTGGAATTGGAGGACTTCAATTCGGCTTATTTGGAATATGGTAATACTCGGGATTCGAATCCGGAGATAGCTAGGGAGGCTGCACGACGAGCATACAGTATTGGCAGGCGAATATTTGGTGAGACCAATGAACGCACCGCCATGTTAGCTGTTAACTATGCAATCTTGTTGCAGGATGAAGCCGAGTCTCAAGAAGTGCTGGATGAGGCGGTTACTATCTATCAGGAAATTTTTGGTTTCGGAAACGAAGCTATGATCGATCCCCTGAGTAACTTAGGACAGATGCTTGCTGATTTTGATCGTATTCACTTGGCTAGCCAGTACTATGCCCGTTCGCTGCAGCTGGGAAAGGCACATCTCGGGGGAAATGCTAGTAAAGTGGGGGCCATTTCACTGGAGTTGGGAGCGTTAGCATTGCGTGCTGAACAGTTTGATACGGCCTATTCAAGAATTATCGAAGCTCGTGAAATTCTACTCTCATATTTCGATGCCGGTTCACGCAGCAACCTTGTGCGGGCAAACCTTTTACTTGGCGATTATTTTCTCAAAACCAAACAGTATGAACAAGCTGTTGAGCCACTTCTAATTGCATTGCAATGGCTGTCTCGGTATCCCAATGCCAACATTACCTTGCAAAATAGAGTCGCCTTGATAGAGGCTTATGAAAATCTTGGCATGTCAGAGGAATCGACGGAGCATTGCTTGTCCATAGGGTCCAGCCGAAGGGTTCGGGAGAATGAAAGGTTGCGACCGTTGTACACGGTTGAACTGGATACAGCAGAATTACCTGCGGCAAGCTATAAGGAGGACGATTTAAGAGTTGCTTTTACCGTCGATAGAGAAGGATTCGTGAGAGATCCTGTTGTGATAGGTAATGTGGATAACGAGATACTAAAAACCCACTTATTACATGCGGTGCGGAAATTTCGATTTGCCCCGCGGTTTGTGGATGGCGATGCCGTAACCACTCAGAATCAAGAATACGTTTTCAGAAATTAGGGAATGAGAATGATAAGAAAAATACTTTGCACGATCGTAGTAAGCGTGAGTTTACCTGTTTCAGGTCAGAGCAATATCGATGTGTTTGAAGCCAACATCGCGGAACTTCAGTCAGCGTTGGAGGGAGGGCTAACCTCTTCGGTGGAACTGGTCGATCAATACCTAGCGCGAATAGAAGCGTACGATAAACAAGGCCCTACACTGAATAGTATCGTGCGCCTTAATCCAACGGCACGTGACACAGCGATGGCCTTGGATGCTGAACGGGTCCGCAGCGGTGCACGCAGTCAATTGCATGGTATACCGATTCTGGTTAAGGATAACTACAATACTACGGACTTGCCGACCACCGGCGGTTCGGTGGCACTAGCTAATTTCATACCCAATGCAAACGCCACTCAGATCGACAAGCTACTTGAGGCTGGCGCCATTATAATTGCGAAAACCACACTCCATGAATATGCGTACGGCATCACCACAATTGCTTCTCTGACTGGTCAGACCCGTAATCCTTATGATTACCGTCGTGTACCTGGCGGGTCTAGTGGCGGCACCGGTGCTGCTGTAGCCTCTAGTTTGGGTGCGATTGGATTAGGTTCGGATACCTGCGGGTCGATTCGAATTCCCTCTGCTTTCAATAACCTGTTTGGTCTGCGACCTAGTAAAGGACTTTCCAGCATATATGGTGTTATGCCGTTGTCTCATACTCAGGATGTGGCCGGACCCTTGGCGCGTAGCCTCGACGACCTCGCTATCCTGCTGGACATCGTTGTCGGCTATGATCCGCGGGACGTAGCCACTGAAGCAATGCAAGGAACTTTTCACCCCGAGTTCCGCCAAAATCTCGCCTCGGTATCATTGCAGGGTCTCCGCTTGGGCAAACTCGGACGTTCATTTGATAGTTCAAATAGTGCGGTTCTGGGTTCCATCGAAGAGGCGCTTGATTGGTATGAATTGCAAGGAACCGAAATTATTGAAGTCGATATTCCGCAGCTCGATGAGTTGCTTTCTGCCAGCAGTTTGATTGGTCATGAATTTCGCACTGACTTCGATCAGTATTTATCCGAATTTGGCAGCGACTTGATTTCAGATTTGGCGGACATAGTTGATAGAGGGCTTTATCATCAGGCCGTGAGCGGTCCGCTTCGGCGCAGCCGAAATTCGGAGAGGGATCAGGCGGCCTACGCTGAAGCTGTGGCGGCGCGGACAGACTTACGCCAAGCCGTAGAACAGGTATTGCGTGATCATGATCTCGATGCCATCGTCTATCCAACAGTTGTTGAGAACCAGGTATTCATCGGTGATCCTCAGCCGGGTAGCCAATGCCAGCTTGCTGCTCATTCAGGACTTCCAGCTCTGTCGATGCCGGTTGGCTTGAATGGAAGGGGATTGCCCGTCGGCATGGAATTGCTAGGAGAATATTTAAGGGATGCCCGCCTTTTGTCAATAGCCTTTCCCTATGAACAGGCTATCAATCCCCGCAGAGCTCCTTCAGTTACTCCCGCTCTTGAAAATGGTCTGGCACCGGAGGCAGAGATTCTGGAATTGTCGTTTACCCGACAGGACATCGCAGTGCAAGCGAGGTTCGAGTTTGACATAACTCGCAATATTTTTCTTTATGAGCTTGCCCTAACCGACAATAGTGAAGGAGAAGTTTATGCTGTGACCCTAAGCATGGAAGAAGAAGCGGGACAGCAGCTCAATGGTCCGATTGTGCTGAACTTAATGGGCCCGGACGTGGACCGTTCTACAGGGGAATATTTCATGAGCCCTCAGTTTCGCGAGGCATTCAATGAAGGGCGCCTATTTTTAAAGGTTTTTGCCGATGTTCTGCCAGTTGCCGGTGCATCACAGCGTATTCAGTGATTTTTGCAAATTTTACAAAATGTAGCATATTGAAGTCACAGTCTGTAGACGATCGAGAGGGCAGGAAAGGCATATAGCAGAATACAATGCAATGCCAACAATGGGGCTCTAATCAGTTTTTCAGCAACTGCTTGATGCGTATCTTGAATTCATCCGAGGTTAGAGCACGATCAATTTCCGAAGGGCCAGCCTCCGTGATGATCCCAGCTGCAACTTGGTTATTGCCTTCAATTATGGCTCGTGGTTTCTTGATGCTGATTGGAATTTCCACTACGGACTCTACCTGGATCACTGGTTTATGATCAACTGTGCTGATTCGAGCCTCGCGATCACGATCAATGATGATGAAATGCCCTTGGGACCAGCCAAGCAATGGATTGATGAAATCAAGGTTGAGGGATTCTACGAAATAGATCCCGTGTTCCCCCTCAGAAGGAATCGTAAGACCGCTTACTTGCACGGTTTGCTCTTGAAAGGTTCCACCCATGAACTTGAGCTCGATACTATCGCCGTTGAATTCGCCCTTTACGATATCGGAGATCTGGAAAGTAACGTAGGTATTGATGATTCCAGTGTTGTTATCCTGGCGAGTTTCTCTTACTAGAACTTCGCCTTCGAATATTAGTTCGGCTTGATTCGCAATCTCGTCAATATCCATGCCCAGAATGGTAGTGGCACTTAGATTAAAGCCCGATAAGCTCATCGAGATCGCAGCGACAAACGACACTGGTTTAAACCTGCGTAGGCACAGGGAAATCAATAAGAACATTCGTTTGATATCAACTATGCTCAACGAAACCCCCTTGCAGGAAGAATGCTTTGGCATATACTTCAATTCGCCATTTGTAGTTTGAAAATATCGCAAAGAACATGCCTATTTGCTACCTATTACTCGTGACTTAGAAAGTGGGTTCATCCACCGGCAGCAAAACTACCGGCACCATTTCGCTGTATTGGAACCAATCGCCATCGATACGAATAATCTTTTCGCCAGTCTCTTCAAGCCGGAGAGTGCCCGTAAATTCGAGGTCGAGCCGTGGAATTCGAATGATTACATTGAGCCCATCGATTCGCACTGTATCTGCCGGCATTCCGTAGATTCCCATACCTCCGCTAATCAGCACGGCTGAATAGTTACCTTCTTTAACGCTGAAAGTGAAAGCTAGGTTCATGTTGTCTCGGCCAAGTACCAGGGGTCCTTCCCAGGAGCCAATCAAACTCGAATAGGCTTTATCTCCCTGGGAATTTGCCAAGCCACTTAGCGCTAGCAGTAGCAGACATGCAAGAATAGGTAATAATCGACTCATGCGGNAGATGGTAAATCAGCCTCCCCTGTTCGTGCAATGTTCGTGGGTTGAAGATAGACCAACTTATCCCGAAACAGAGGAAAAAACCTGTCTATCAGCGGAATAAATCCAAGTTAATGGCATCGGCCATGGCTTTGTAACCCGCGTCGTTCGGATGTAAGTTATCTTCAGTAAAAATGGGCAGGATACGAACCGGTCGATTTGGGTCTTGTACTACTGCATCGAAATCAATAACGCCATCAAATTCTCGACCGTTACGGATAAAACGGTTCACTTCCTGCCTGACTTGTTCACCTGCCTCGGTATAGTATACAGCGCCTTCGTACGGAGTTAGCGTTGCTCCGAAAATTTTAATGTCCCGGGCATGTGCCCTGGCGATGATGTTGCGATATCCCGCGATAATTTCCTCAGCAGTAATAGGTTCACCGGCCTCCATTGAAGGCATCCCGATGTCATTAATGCCCTCTAGCAACACTATGTGAGTAATTTTGTTCAGTGCAAGTACATCTCGTTCGAAACGCGCTTGTAGGTTTTGACCGAATAATAGGTTGCCTTCAGTGGTTACCCGGTTTCCGCTTATGCCTGCGTTCACCACAGCGAAATTGGTAATACTGCTATCCGCAAAAAGTCGCCTGGCAAAATGATTAGGCCAACGCTGGTTTCCACTTAACGTGGACCCCCANCCGTCGGTAATGGAGTCGCCCACGGTAGCGATAGCCGTGACAGCGCCCTCTTTAATTACATCGATAGCTGTTAACAGGTTCCAAGCNGGTGACTCCGAGGCAACAGGAAGGTTCGTACTTGAGCTATGGTTACCTGCCTCCGAGATGTAATTTGTCTGATTGGACAGGGCATGGGCAGTCAAAAACCCACTTGTGTTAGGAATGTATAGGCTTACTGCTAAGTTACTAAGTTCTGGAACGATGAATGACACTGGATCGCTGAGGATGACAGCTCCCCTCGGGATGGTCACAGATTGTGCACCGCTGAAACTCACATCTTCACTACTGCCGTCCTGTATTGAACTGCCTTCAACTTGCAGCGCGATACTCACTGCCCCGACGTGAATGGGCTGATCGCCGTGATAATTTGCTAATCGAAGTCTCACACTGTCACCACCAACACTGCTGTGCACAATCAATCGAAGAGTCTGATTTTCAACGATCTCATAGTCTTCACCAATGGGGAGGAGTGAACTCGGACTGGTAGCCCAGGTAGTTATCCATCTTGAATCAGAGTGGTCCTGNGCTTGGACTTGGACGATGACATTATTGAAAAAAAGAAATCCGAGCAGTGTCGTTTGTAGCAATTGGCGAGTTAAATGTTGTATTAAAGTCATCGGGAGTACCTTCTTTTTGAGTTTTCGTGATTGCACCGAGTAAATCACAGNTTTGTGGGAATTAAAATCCACCTCCATCAGTTGCCATGATTGAGGGGTACTGATATAAAAACTCGTTGCTCTTNGTTGGAAGNAAATTATGGAAATTCTGCCGTCAGTTGAGTTGGAATCCCCTCTGGGAGTTGAAGTTAACGCCGCCATCATCTGGTTACACGGATTGGGNGCCGATGGTAACGATTTTGCGCCGATAGTTCCTCAGTTGGCTACACCTGACAATTTTGGTATCCGTTACGTATTTCCACACGCACCTTCTATACCTGTTACCATTAATAATGGNCTTGTTATGCCGGCTTGGTATGACATCAAAGGGCTCGATTCTGATCGACATATTGAAGATAAAGANGTCCAGCAGTCCGCCCAAAGGGTCCATAATCTCATTGACAGAGAGGTTCAACGGGGGGTANCAAGCGAGCGCATTATTGTGGCAGGGTTTTCCCAAGGAGGAGCTGTAGCATTCGAGGCGGCACTGACCTACCCTAAGTCACTNNGCGGAATTATGGCNCTGTCCAGCTACTTNGCCACTGCTGATACTATCGACATANACCCGATTCACAACACGATTCCTATTATGATCTGCCATGGCACCATGGATTCGGTTCTCCCGGATTCGCTTGGGCGCAAGAGCTTTGCGACACTGCAAAACCTTGGATTCGTTCCTGAATACAACGACTACGCTATGGAGCACGCCGTTTGTCCGCAGGAAATCACTGATATTGGCAACTGGATNACTCGCGTTCTTTTGAAGTGAGAAATTGCTATACAATAAATTCTTGAAAAGATTGACCTTTGATCCAACTCTAAGGTTTATAATGGTAACNAATNTTCAATTATGGCTGGCTAGTCTCGGCTTGTGAGTGAGAGTAACGTGTTGAAAATAGGTGAATTATCAGACAGAACTGGCTTGAGTGCCCACACGCTCCGATTTTACGAGAAACATGGTCTGATTANTGCCAGTGATCGTAGTGATGCGGGCTATCGCTACTACACAGATGCTGATGTCCGCCGCGTCGAATTTGTAAAAACTGCACGCAATATCGGCTTCTCTCTGGGAGATATCGCGCAATTACTGTCGATTCGAGTAGATAAGCAAAGTCACAGCTGCCACGATGTCACNGAAATTACTCAACACAAACTGGACGAGGTAAATGCCAAGATTGCGGAATTACAATCCATGCAACAGACTCTTCAGATACTGCTCGATAGCTGTTGCGGCGGACCTGAGAACGCAACTCATTGCTCAATAATGGAAGCCCTCGAGGAGGGAGANATAAGACACGCAGCTAGGAGTGGTACATTTTGAATTTACTAAGTATTTTTTGGAATCTGGTTATTGAGAGTGCCCCTTGGCTATTGGTGGGTTATCTGCTAGCGGGCATTATTAAGCAGGTTATTCCNAGCAGCTGGGTAGAAAAACAGCTGGCTCCTCCTGGATTTTCCTCAATTTTAAAAGGTGCCTTAATTGGGGCCCCATTGCCTCTATGCTCTTGTGGAGTTATTCCCGCAGCCTTGGCAATNCGCAAAGCGGGCGCGTCAAAAGGTGCGACTTCNTCCTTTATGGTAGCCACTCCTGAGACCGGAGTTGATTCCATATCCTTTTCTTATGCTGTACTTGGACCCATTTTTGCGGTGGTTCGACCCATCGGAGCATTGATAAGTGCCATAGTAGCCGGTGTATTGGTAAGCACATTCGATCGGGAAGAACCAGTTATTGAAGAAAAATCGCAAAGTTGTGGTAGCTGCTGTACAGCCAGCCAGCAGGAGACTAGTCAAAAAGTGAGCTTGGGTCAGCGGTTTTTAAATGCTGTTAGNTACGGTTATGGGCGAATGATTCAAGATACAGCAAAATGGCTTGTAATAGGTTTAGTTGCGGCCACTTTCATTACAGCTCTGGTTCCTCAGTCTTTTTTTCTGCAGTGGGGTGATGGGTTGCTCGCCATGCTGATTATGGTGATTGTTGGGTTGCCAATGTACATCTGCGCAACTGCTTCCACTCCGGTTGCTGCTAGCCTGTTATTTGCAGGTATCTCACCCGGAGCGGCCCTTGTCTTCATGTTAACTGGTCCAGCAACTAATATTGCAACTATGGGTGTTATAAAGGAACAGCTGGGCTTGCGTTCATTGGTGGCTTATCTGATCGGCGTTATAGGCACGGCCATAGCGTGCGGNTTAATTCTCAATGAACTTTACCAGANGCTCAACTTGTCATTGCAATTGGAGATAACTGAACATGGCCAGAGCTATCCGTTATGGAGGCAACTGGCTGCTGTTTTCCTGACAAGCCTAGTGGCTAGCGTTTGGTTNCAGCCTATGCTGAGTCGGCAATCTGCTAACACGCCTGTAGAACAACCCTGAAATAGNTGCTAGATCGTTGCAGTTTTAGTTAGGCGCTCAATGACACGATGATTATTGTCCAGGCGGAATAATAAGTCTGCATGGGCAGGAAGGGAGGCTAGGCAATGCCTGGTTAGNCGTTCGTAATGCTGGATGAACGTATGCAGCTCAACAGAATCCATAACGCCCTGCGCTTCATTACCGACTTTATTCTTNAGCTTCTCTTCCTGTTTGCTGCGCCATTCAAAGACTTTCTCGAAAGAGGGGGCCTGTAGCATTACAAGTTNATTGATATGGCTAAAAANTGTCTGGTANTCTCGGCTTANCTGCTGGTTCACGTAACGTCGCCAGCCNCNTTCTTTATCTTCTGTNCGCTCCAGCTNATTGANCGGATTAAGTAGCTCGGCNTCCGAGACTGATCGAGCCCCGATGAACCAACCTTCGAGNAGAATGACATCGATNGGGCCGTTAATACTCNGCCAATAATCTTGGATAATGCAATCATCCTCGGCTTTGCTGAATGCNGGAAGCAGAATTTGGTCAGCTACTCCAGCGGATTCCAATGCTTCAAGGGTTGCAAGGGCAAGAGATGNGTCATGGGTACCCGGCACTCCGCGGNTNGCCAGNAGTGGATGGACCGTCTCNGCCAACCNTGCACGAGCACGACGAGAAAGGTAGAAATCGTCGATAGACAATTTAATCACGCGNAATCCATNATTGGTAAGAAGTACACTAATCAACTTAGCCAAAGTCGATTTTCCGGTCCCTTGGGCTCCGGTGATACCCACCACTAGTGGTCTCTTTTCTTCTAGAAGGCTGGCGGAGAAGTGCTCAGCAAGAGGTACAAACCATGTCTCTGCATCAGCAGTATAGGATTCAGGAAGGTCTTCCTGTTCAATAAACTCTCTAATAAGTTGAGAATACAATGCTGAATATAAAATAGATAAAGGGTGTGATGTTTCAAGTTTACAGTGATCTTGGGACGACGATCAATTGTGCTATGTAGTCATTATTGGTCCTGTGATAGGATGCCTCGATAAGCACTTTTTTTTTCAACCGCAAATTGCGCAACAATAATGTCTTCGTCTTTGCTGCCCGAACGGCCCCTATTAATCTCCCCCACGTTGGCTACAACGATCGGACTTGAAGAGGCGCTCATGCTTCAGGCGCTGTCGGAGATAGCTGGCTTCCGAGAGACAGTAAAGCGGCCACTGAATCCAGATCTTGAATGGATCAAGCTGAGTGATGGCGAATTGGGGGGAATATTTCCATTCTGGACGCCGGTTGATATTAAGCGAGTGCTGGATAGCCTTCAAATGCTGGGTATTCTGCTAATAGAACCATTACGGGAAGACGACGGGCAAAACTTTTTTGCCATCGATGACACTACTTCGTCCGATGTGCAGGATTCTGCGTCTAGTCGTAGGAGGAAGGATAGACAAACCGCAGATGGCGGTGCTGCTTCCCTAATTCCGATTAACTGGCAGCCGGATGACAACTGGATAAAGATCTGTAAACAACATTCCATTCCGGAAAATTTTATTNGCAACCTAGTACCAGAATTTATTAATTATTGGCGTGACAGAGGCCAGGCAAGGTTTTCCTGGGGCAATGCTTTCTATAAGCATGCGCTTAAAGAGTGGCGCAACGAGCAGTCTAGAAAGGGAACATTTGAGCTGGCTAGTACCATGTCAGGTGAGTGGCGACCTAGTGAGGATGCTGTCGGCATTCTTGTAAATGCTGAAATAAACGCAAGCTTTATCGAAGATGCTATTCCAGAGTTCGTACTCTATTGGCGCGAGCGTGGCGCNGTGCATGGGGCTTGGAACACTAAGTTTATCGAACATATTCGTCGGCAATGGGCAAGATTTTCCGCGTCGTTCGGTCGTGATGATACTCCTCAACTTATAGCTGATGAGTGGAAACCTAGTACCGAGTGTTATGAAATATTGCAGTTGGCAGAAATTGATGAAGACTATGCACGCAGTCGTATTCCCGAGTTCGTGATGTACTGGAAGGATAGTCAGCAGGTGAACTCATCTTGGAATACAGTTTTTTTGAGGTTCATCAAACAAGATTGGGCTCGTAAGTTAAAGCAAACAGAAAACGTAGATTTAACAAATGCAGAAGATCAAACCCTTGTTGGATCTAGCCAACAAAGAATTAAAGAACGATTCCAGCGCATNGCCGACCGCAGCTGGGCTGAATAAGCAACCCGAACAACAGCCCGACTTCGANGAGAAGCAGGGCATTGATCAGGTCGATGCTATTAACCAGGTATTCGCGGAATTTGAATTCGCCTACCATAATCAGTATCACAAGGCGTTCGCAGATGCTGAGAGCTTAGCTATCGCCAAAAAATACTGGCTGAGCATACTGGAAAACTACTCGCCCACCCAGATTGTTCAAGCTGCTAAATTTGTCATTCGTTCGCAGGATTACCTGCCTTCAATCGCNGCAATCCTCCGGGCCTGTGAACAAGGNACAGATCTGTTTGGGCTNCCNTCTGCTAGACAAGCCTACTNGGAAGCCTGCTCNGCACCATCGCCTAAGCGCAAGTATCAATGGAGTCATGAAGCTGTTTATTNTGCAGGTAAATACGCNGGCTGGTTCTTGTTGGCGAACGAACCNGAAGCAACTGCCTACCCGGTGTTCACNTATCACTATACNAAGTTGTGCAGGCAGGTAATCANCGGTGAACAGTTTGACATNGAGCAGCCTGANGCATTACCGGANAAAATAGAAAAAAAGCTGGATAAAGAAGAAACCCATGCCAGGATTGCCCGAATGAAGAAAGATCTCGGTCTTTGATGCGGCAACTTCCTGTCTAGACNCCAAGCTTTTTGTATTTGATGCGAGTAGAGAAGGCATTATCATCGCGTCGCTTTTTGTNTTCCACCTCGTAGTCGGAGTAATTACCTTCACGCCATACCACTTTACTGCCCCCTTCAAAAGCCAGAATGTGAGTACAGATGCGGTCCAGGAACCAGCGATCGTGTGAAATCACGATCACGCAGCCGGGAAACGCTAACAAACCTTCTTCCAATGCGCGGAGNGTTTCAACGTCAAGATCATTAGTCGGCTCGTCGAGCAGCAAAACATTACCTCCGCGTTTCAAGAGTTTTGCCATGTGTAAGCGGTTGCGTTCACCACCGGATAAATGTTTGACTAATTTCTGCTGGTCGCCGCCTTTGAAGTTGAAGCGGCTCGCGTATGCGCGGGAGGCAATTTCATACTTGCCAATGTGNATAATGTCTTGCTCATCTGATATTTCCTGCCAGACAGTCTTGTCTCCNTTCAATTCATCGCGACTCTGATCCACATAGGCCAACTTCACAGTTTTGCCAATTTCGATGGAACCGNTGTCNGGTTGTTCTGTGCCCACCAACATTCGGAGAAACGTTGTTTTACCAGCGCCATTGCCACCTATGACCCCNACAATGCTCCCTTTAGGGACAGAAAATGTTAAGTTATCGATAAGCGATTTTTCACTAAAACTCTTATGNAAGTGGCTTACGTCAATTACCTTGTCTCCCAGACGTGGACCCGGGGGAATGTATAGTTCTTGAGTTTCGTTACGCTTCTGGAATTCTTGGGAATTGAGTTCTTCGAAGCGAGTAATTCGCGCTCTACTCTTGGCTTGGCGGCCCTTGGGATTGGCGCGCACCCATTCCAATTCAGATTTGATGGTTCGCCTGTTTGCCGCTTGCTGTTTTTCCTCTATCTGCAGACGCTTCTCTTTTGTTTCTAGCCATGCAGTGTAATTCCCTTCATAGGGAATTCCATGGCCACGGTCCAACTCGAGTATCCAGCTGGCGGCATTATCGAGAAAGTAGCGATCGTGAGTAATGGCGACGACGGTACCTGGGTACTCCTGCAAGAAGCGCTCCAGCCAGGCTACACTTTCCGCATCAAGATGATTGGTTGGCTCGTCTAGAAGCAGCATGTCGGGCTTAGACAACAATAATCTACACAGCGCGACCCGGCGCTTTTCTCCTCCGGATAGGGTGGTGATATCTGCTTCCCAAGGGGGCATTCGCAGGGCGTTGGCCGCAACATCGAGAGTTCGCTCTATTTGCCAGCCATCGACAGCATCAATTTCATTCTGTAATTCCCCTTGCCGTTCTAGTAATTTGTTCATCGCATCATCATCCATGGGCTCAGCAAATTTGTCGCTGATGATGCTAAATTCTTCTATCAGGCTGATGATATCTTGTATGCCTTCTTCAACATTGCCACGTACATCCTTGCTTTCATTGAGTTTCGGTTCCTGTGGCAAGTAGCCGATTTTGATACCTGGCTGAGCCCGTGCTTCACCGTTTATCTCACCGTCTTCTCCAGCCATAATGCGCATCAGGGTCGATTTGCCAGCTCCGTTCAAACCCAGCACACCAATCTTCGCCCCATGGAAAAACGAGAGTGAGATATCTTTGAGGATTTCGCGCTTCGGCGGTACTACTTTGCCGACGCGGTTCATGGTGTAAACAAACTGGGCCATTCTCTTCTTCTAAGCGTATTCAAATCGGAAAAAATGAGGACACTATTATGGCATAGCCTTAAGGTGTGATGTCTACCAAGGGATACTGGGGGCAAAGAATAATAATGATGCTGTGTGCTGACTCATCATGTAAAATAGCGCCTTCAAAAATTCCCCAGCCCGGCCCGTGGAGCACTAAATGTTCAAGAGCGATATCAGCATATCGGAATTTGATCCAGAAATTAGTGCAGCTATCGAAGCAGAAAAAACACGTCAGGAAGAACACATCGAACTTATTGCGTCTGAAAATCACACCAGTCCCTTTATCATGGAAGCGCAGGGCTCGGTTCTCACCAACAAGTATGCAGAAGGTTATCCGGGTAAGCGCTATTACGGTGGTTGTGAAAATGTCGATGTAGTGGAAGAACTCACGATAGCTCGGGCCAAGGAGCTGTTCAAGGCTGACTTCGCTAATGTCCAACCACATTCAGGTTCTCAGGCTAACGCTGCAGCCTACATGGCGATGATGAAACCCGGCGATACGCTGTTAGGTATGAGTCTAGCTGATGGTGGCCACCTGACCCATGGTGCCAGTGTGAGTTCTTCAGGGCGAATCTATAATGCGGTACAGTATGGCCTAAAAAATGACACCGGTGAGATAGATTACGAGGAGGTCGACCGACTAGCCCAGGAGCACAAACCCAAGGTTATCGTGGCCGGCTTTTCTGCATACTCGCGAGTTGTCAATTGGCAAAAAATTCGAGATATAGCTGACCGCGTTGGTGCCTATTTTATGGTTGATATGGCTCACGTGTCCGGTTTAATCGCAGCGGGTGTCTACCCAAGCCCGATCAACATTGCCGATGTGACTACCACGACCACACACAAGACGCTTCGTGGCCCCCGTGGTGGGCTCATTTTAGCGCGCGCAAATCCAGAACTTGAAAAGAAGTTCAATTTTGCCGTATTCCCTGAAAGCCAAGGTGGGCCGCTTATGCATGTAATCGCGGCGAAAGCAGTTTGCCTTAAAGAAGCGATGAGCGATGATTTTGTTATCTATCAGAAACAGACGCTTGAAAATGCCCGGACCATGGCTCAGGGGTTTATCGATCGTGGCTATGACGTGGTATCAAACGGTACTGACGACCACTTATTTCTGCTGAGCCTGGTTAAACAAGGAATGACTGGTAAAGATGCCGATGCAGCCTTGAGCAGAGCGAATATCACTGTGAATAAGAACGCAGTACCGAATGATCCCAATCCGCCGTTTATAACGAGCGGTTTGCGAATCGGATCACCTGCTGTAACGACGCGTGGATTTAAACGAGCCGAAGCAGATGAACTGACAACCTGGATGTGCGATATAATGGATGACATAAGTAATGAGGATAAAATTGTTGAGATTAAACAAAAAGTATTGGATCTCTGCGCTCGTTATCCGGTATATCAATAAGTATATGGTGGAGAAATAAAAATCATGCATTGTCCTTTTTGTGCAGCCGTAGATACTAGAGTCATCGATTCAAGGTTGGTCTCCGAAGGTAATCACGTACGCCGTCGTCGCGAGTGTATTACTTGTGAGGAGCGATTCACTACTTATGAATCCGCCGAACTGGTCATGCCTAGGATTATCAAACAAGATGGCATTCGAGAACCTTTTAATGAAGATAAGCTACTGGCTGGTCTAACAAAGGCATTGGAAAAGCGGCCGGTCAGTATCGAGAAAGTTGAAGAAGCGATTAACCGCATTAAGACTATCTTGCGTGCAACAGGCGAAAGAGAAATTCCTTCACGTGAAGTCGGAGAAAAAGTGATGAAAGAGCTCAGAGACCTCGATGAAGTAGCCTTTGTCAGATTCGCTTCAGTATATCGTAGTTTCAAAGACCTAAATGAATTTCGACAAGAAATTGATCGTCTTTCCAAAGACACTTCTACCCAAGACTGAATCTGCACTAAATTCTCCATTCTGGTAGAATCGATTGCCTTCCCCGTTGCATCTAGAGGGTTGCAGGGTAGCGGACGAAGCTATACATCTCTATTAACACGTAAAGAGTCACTGGTGTGAAATCGGTCCCGAATACGCAACTTGGTACATTGGTTGCGGACTGGCCAATCCATATGCAAAGAGCTATAGAGCTGTCGAGCAGCGTATGGACGGCCACTCCGAACCCAAGAGTTGGATGTGTCATTGCAAAACACGGCGCCATAATTGGAGAAGGCTGGCATGCTGCGCCTGGCCAGGCGCATGCGGAAGTCGTCGCTCTAGACAAAGCGGGCGAGTCGGCGAAAGCTGCTACAGCCTTCGTTAGTCTCGAACCTTGTTCACATACCGGGCGAACTGGACCTTGCTGTGAATCGCTCATAGCGTCCGGAATTCAACAGGTTGTTATCGCAGCATTAGACCCTAATCCAGCTGTAGCAGGGAGTGGCGTGGAGCAAATGGAACGGGCGGGTATTGAAGTTTATCACATGGTAGATTTTGAGCAAAAAGCCAGGTCGGTTAATGCCGGGTATTTCAAACGAAGAGAGGAAGGACTTCCCTTTGTGCGTTTGAAACTCGCGATGAGTCTGGACGGAAGAACAGCTCTGGCTGATGGGCGAAGCAAGTGGATCACTGGAACGGCGGCCAGAGGTGATGTGCAAAGACTTCGAGCCAGTGCGAGTGCAGTTATCACCGGAATAAATACTGTGCTCATTGACGATCCATTTCTTACCGTACGCAGCTCGGATCTTTCTATTAGTGATGAAGAAAGAAAATTGAATGCTACATTAATAGAACGGCAGCCTCTGCGTGTCATTATTGATAGCCAATTACAGACACCTGGCACCGCCCGTATTTTAAACAGTGGTGGTCTTGTAAAAGTCTATACACTTAATGAAGATTTTATAGGAAAAGCTCTAGCGGACAATGTGGAAATTATTCAAACAGGTAGCTGTAACAAAAGAGTAAACCTACAATTTGTGCTAGAATCACTGGCCTCTGATTTTTCCTGCAATGAAGTTTTAATTGAAGCAGGACCCTCATTAAGTGGTGCCTTCATAGAGACTGGGCTGGTGGATGAGCTGATTCTATACATTGCGCCAAAAATACTCGGCAGCGACGGCAAACCTTTATTGGCTATCACGGGCCTGCAATCGCTCGATGAATGTCAGGGGTTTTCCGTCCAGAAACTCACAAAGATTGGAGAGGATATAAAACTGACCCTGAGGGCGGGTCAATGAGATATTGATAGGAAATGTTCACAGGAATAATAGAAGCAACCGGTACTGTCAGAAACCTGCAACAAGTTGGTGAGGAATACTGGCTAACGGTAAAAACACGGAAACTAGACTTGGCGGATGTCAAAGTTGGTGACAGCATTGCGGTGGATGGTTGTTGCCTGACCGTGGTTGACTTAGGCGATAATTACTTCAGCGCATATGTGTCACAGGAAACACTGCGTCATACGACATTAGGTTCTTTAGAGAGAGATTCACGCGTTAATCTCGAGAAAGCAATGTTGGCAAGCAGCCGCTTCAATGGTCATATTGTTAGTGGACATGTTGATGGTGTGGGAGCAGTGGTTTCAATAAAACCTGAAGGTAAAAGTTTGCAATTTGAATTCGAATTGCCCAGCAATCTAGCCAAGTATGCTGCAGCGAAGGGTTCAATCTGTGTAGATGGTGTCAGTCTAACTATTAATACAGTAAGCGATACTGGTTTCTCCATAAATGTTATTCCTCATACACAAGACGAGACAGTTATAGCCGACTATTCGGTCAGCCAACAAGTTAATATAGAAGTAGATCTGGTGGCCCGTTACCTGGAGAGACTCATACAAGCAGGACAAGACGGAGAATCTGCCAGCGCAATTATTGACATGAATTTTTTAAAGACGCACGGTTTTCAATCGACCTAACAATAGCTCTTGTATAAAACATGGAACTAAATTCAACAGAAGAAATTATCGACGACATTCGCCAAGGGAAAATGGTGATATTAATGGATGATGAGGACAGGGAAAATGAAGGGGACCTAATTATTGCTGCGGAGCGCGTTCGCACAGAAGATATAAATTTCATGGCTACCAACGCTAGGGGTCTTATCTGTTTGACCTTGACTAAAGAAAGATGCGAGTTCTTGGGGTTGCCATTAATGGTCAATGAGAACAACACGCCTTACAACACTAATTTCACAATATCCATCGAAGCTGCCACAGGTGTCACCACAGGAATATCCGCTGCCGATCGAGCCCGGACCATACAGGTGGCCGTTGGGCAGGAAAGTCAACCGGAAGATATCGTCCAGCCGGGTCACATTTTCCCGATTATGGCCCAACCAGGTGGGGTATTAAGAAGGGCTGGCCATACCGAGGCTGGCTGCGATCTGGGGAGGCTAGCTGGGTACTTGCCTGCCGCAGTGATTGTAGAGATCATGAATGAAGACGGTACCATGGCTCGCCGGGAAGACCTGGAGGAATTTGCACTGAAGCATGACATCAAGATCGGCACTATCGTTGATCTTATTCATTACCGAATTGCAAATGAGCATACAGTCACCCGAACCGAAACTCATCTCATGCAAACTCAGTACGGAGAATTCACAGTCCACAGTTATCGGGATGCGATCAGTGGGAGTTTGCATTTGGCGTTCGTTAAAGGAAATATCAAAAAGGATGACCCCGTGTTGGTCAGAGTGCATATTCCCAATACCTTACGCGATATATGTGAGGTATACAGTGCTGAGCGCACTAGCTGGTCATTTAGCAATGCATTGGAAGAGATTAGCAACGAAGGCAAGGGTGTTGCTGTGTTATTATCGGGCGAAGATTACGGGCGGGGTCTGGCGCACAATATGGCTTCAGCGCTTGCTAAGGAAAACGAGACTGCTCTATCGAACAAGTCCAGTACCGATCTCACTATTGGCACAGGCTCACAGATTTTGCGTGACTTGGGCGTGGGTAAAATGCGGTTGTTAAGCTATCCAGCAAGATTCGCTATCTCCGGATTCGACTTGGAAGTAATCGAATTCGTACAGTTCCAGAAATAGATAGGACTGAGAGTAAATCATGAGCAAAATAAAGACTATAGAAGGAAATTACAGTAATGCAGCAGCGAGCTACGCTATTGCTGTTGCAAAGTTCAACAGTTTTATAGTTGACCGTTTGCTTGATGGAGCTCTCGATGCATTAAAAAAACATGGAGTAATGGAGCGAGATATAACTATTGTAAAAACTCCGGGCGCCTATGAGTTACCTCTCGCGGTACAGAAGCTGGTCGCGAGCGATAAATGTGATGCTGTTATTGCATTGGGCGCGGTCATTCGTGGAAGTACCCCACACTTTGAATATGTAGCTGGCGAATGCGTGAAAGGACTTAGTCATGCTAGCCTCAACAGTGGTATCCCAGTGGCATTCGGAGTGCTAACTGTTGATACTATCGAGCAGGCTATCGAGCGAGCTGGTACCAAGGCGGGCAATAAGGGTGCCGAAGCCGCGCTAACAGCTATTGAGATGCTCAGTCTGGTGCGTCAACTGGAGGGCTAAGTGGTCAGGAGCAACATTGCGGTTGCCACTAAGAGAAATCGCAATAGCCGACATAGGGTTCCCCTTGCTCAGCGGCGTAAAGCCCGTCGCCTGGTGCTGCAGGCCCTTTATCAATGGTTAATGGCAGATTTGGATCCGAAAGCGATTGCAAAGCAATTCCGAGAAGAAACCCCGGGTAAAGTCGACTGGGATTACTTCGAGGAAGTTTTCTCAGAAATTCCAAATTCCACGCAAAAACTAGATGAATTCTTGGCACCACTGTTAGATCGTGACCTAGCTGCGCTTGACCCGATAGAAAAATCGCTCCTTTATCTGGGTGCCTTCGAGCTGACAAACCGAATTGATGTGCCTTATCGTGTTGTAATTAACGAATGTGTGGAACTAGCGAAGGTTTTTGGAGCTACAGACAGTCACAAATACATAAACGGTGTTCTGGACAAATTGGCCCCCACACTGAGGCCAGCTGAACTCTTAAAGTAGTTCATATAGTTTTTAGCGCGACCATTTCAAAGTGTAGGAATTGGGTTTTTCAAATGAGCCAGGCAGAGTTTGAGATAATCCAACGCTATTTCGAGGAATCAGGTCTAAGCTTCCCCAAAAAGGGTGTCGAGCTGGGAATTGGTGACGATGCAGCGGTGCTCGAAATTCCTGAGCAGCGACTGTTATGCATATCCATGGATGCTCTTGTAGCTGGCGTCCACTTTCCAAATTCAGCGAATCCGGAGGATATTGCTAATCGCGCTTTAGCAGTGAACCTCAGCGATATGGCGGCCATGGGTGCAGAGCCCTTTTGTTTCACCCTGGGACTGGTCATGCCTGAGAAAAATACAAGTTGGCTGCAAAGGTTCAGCGACGGGCTGTTAAGCCTTGCCCAGCAGTTTAATTGTCCCCTGGTGGGGGGTGATGTAACGGAAGGACCGTTAAGTGTAGTTATTCAGGTTCATGGGTTGAATGAACCTGGATCTATTATATACAGGGACGGGGCCCAGCCTGGTGATCGAATCTATGTAACAGGATATCTGGGAGATGGGGCGATAGCACTTGCCGCCATTGGCGCGAAGTCTCATTTGGAAAAATCCCTCGGGCTTATGGAAGAAAATCTTACGAAAACCTGTAAAGCTTATTTCAGAGCCGCTTATTACTATCCGGTACCGCGTGTGGCTATAGCCAGCCAGTCTTGCCAGTTGGTTAGCAGTGGTATCGACATCTCCGATGGCCTCCTAGGGGATTTGGGGCATATTACTGAGGCAAGTAAAGTAGGCGCCAAGCTGCAAACCCACCTCATTCCTTATTCCGAATCGGCGACGTGTTGTGCAACAGCTGATAATCGATTGCGCGCGGCCTTGTTTGGTGGTGATGACTATGAACTTTGTCTTACAGTGCCAGATATTCATGTTGAGGCCTTTGAGCGTCTAGCTGCTGGAACAGAGGTTCGCGTGACTTGTATTGGTGAAATTGTTGCCGGAAATTCGATTGAATGTCGTGATAAAAAGGGAACTTTGCTCCAGACCAATGATCACGCTTATGAACATTTTCTATAAACATCGAATTTCGTGCTTTCGATTTCCTTAAGCCCTGGAAAATTAAATGGGTAGATAGACATGTTAAAGGCGGGCTAGGAATCATGCTAGATGATGTTTTAGCAGGTATAATGACCGCCGTGACTATCCAGGCTATTTCTGTGTTCGTAAACTGATTGACCTGGATCTTAATTGAGGAACTTTTTTTGACTGTAAAGTATGTAGCATCGGCGACTCTCCCCACACGTTGGGGGAAATTTACGATTCACGGCTTCGAGGAAAAAGGTACTGGCAAAGAGCATGTTGCCATTACTATGGGGGAAGTAGCTGGCGAGGAATCGCTCCTGTGCCGGATACACTCGGAATGCCTGACGGGAGACTGTCTCTTCAGTCTGCGTTGTGATTGTGGCCCCCAACTACAGGCCGCTATGCAAAATGTTGCAGAAAAAGGCCGAGGTCTGATCCTGTATTTGCGTCAGGAAGGAAGGGGTATTGGATTGCTCAACAAGCTAAAAGCCTATGCCCTACAGGACTCTGGAGCTGATACGGTAGAAGCCAACGTGCAGCTAGGGTTTGAACCAGACAGTCGCGAATATCAGGTTTGTAAACCGATACTCGATCATTTGGAGATCAACGCATTAAGACTGATGACCAACAATCCACGAAAAGTAGAAGCTCTCAAAGACATGGGCATTAAAGTAACCGAGATCATTCCGCACCATACCGAGGCTAATCCCCATAACGAAAGTTACCTTTCCGTAAAAGTAAATAAACTGGGACACATGAAGTAGTTCTGTGCCAGATACCTGCAAAAAAATAGTCATTGATTTCATGCGTCACGGTGAGCCGGAAGGTGGAGATATACTTCGTGGCAGAGTCGATCCAGTTCTCACTGAAACTGGTTGGGACCAAATGCGGAGAGCTGTATCACTCAGTGAATCAAATGGACCTTCACGAAAAACTCCTAACTGGACTGAGATAATTTCATCTCCACTACAACGGTGCTGCCATTTCGCTGAAAAAACCGCAGAAAGAATGAACTGTCTAACGACTATTGATAATCAGTGGCAGGAAATTGATTATGGAGACTGGGACGGGATGTTGGTCAGTGACTGGCGTAAGGTTGCAGCAGAACAGTTCAAGGCTTTTAAAAATGACCTGTCGGCATTAGCGCCTCCTAACGGAGAAGATTATCTTTCCTTCAAGGAACGTGTGCTGGCCGCATGGGAAAAAATTGCCACTAAACCCGATGGCAGTCACCTATTAATCGTTACCCACGGAGGTGTGCTAAGAGTTATCTTGCCTTCCGTACTGGGCATGCCGTTAAATCGAAGCTTCCCGTTGCATATTCCTTTTGCCTGCTTAAGCCGAGTTCTTATTGAGGTTATCGATGGCAGCGTAAACGCCAGTCTCATATTTCACAATGCAGGAGAGTATCTAGCAGGAGAAAACCAGTAAAGACGTGTAGATTAGTGGGAGTTACTACGCGCTTGGTCTAGCTGGTCGCATATCTGTGCAGCTCCGAGCAGTGCCCGTGGAGTGTGCCTTTGTAAGAGATCAGGGGGTACGAAGAATAGATTTTTGTTTGCCACAGCTTTAAGGCTGGGCCAGCGAAGCCAGTCATCGAGCCATTCGGGCCGTTCAATATCCATGCCACTGGCAATAATTACCTCGGGGTTTCTTTTCAAGACAGCTTCACGACTAACTTTTGGCGCGACTCTTCTGATATTTGCAAATACGTTGCGACCTCCACATAGCCTTATGATGTCGTTAATAAGTTCGTTTCCGCCAGCAGTTATTAGAGGCCTGTCCCACACTTGATAGAAGATGGTCACAGGGCTCTGGTGCCGATACTTGCTGTCGAGAGTTTCGAGTTTTTGCCGAAAGTCGTAAATCACTTTAAGATCATTCAGTTCCTTACCGGCCAGCACAGCCAATCGTTCAATATGGGAAGGAATAGCAGCTAGGCTCTTTGGTTCTGCAACATACACTGTCAATCCAAGCTGCCTTAGTTGGTGTACTGAGGAGCGAGGATTACCCGTCTGCCAGGCTACAACTAGATCGGGATCTAGCTCTAGGATACGCTCGATATCGAGTAGGTCGAAACGTCCGACTATTGGTAGCGCCTTTGCCGCGGCTGGAAAATCACTATGCTCCACTACTCCGACTAGGTTTTCGCCGGCACCTGCCGAATAAATGAGTTCCGTGAGCGAGGGTGCTAAGCTGACGATACGTTGAGCTGGAATCGCTAAGGTGATTTGTGTTCCTTCATCATCGTAAACTTCCACTACCGAATAAGCTTGAACGGTCAAAGCTGACAGAACAATGGCAGTGAGGAGTCGAAGAAAAATCCTCATTAGTAGTCGATGCCCTTTTGAGCCCTTATACCAGAATTGAAAGCATGCTTAGTATCATTTATTTCGCTCACGGTGTCGGCTATTTCGAGGAGTTCCTTAGAGGCATTGCGTCCGGTTACGATTACGTGTTGACCGGATGAGCGATTTGCAAGAGCGCCCAATACCATCTCTTTATCAAGATAGCCGTACGTAATCATATAAGTCAGTTCATCAAGGATAAGCACATTAACCCTGGGATCATTCAATAGAGCGGTGGCTTTTGCCCATGTAGACTGCGCAGCTGCAATGTCTAGTTCTCGGTCCTGAGTTTCCCAGGTGAAGCCGGTATTCATTACATGAAACTCAACTAACGGATTTTCTTCAAACATTAGCTGTTCGCCGCATTCCCACTGGCCCTTTATAAACTGAACGACGCTACAGAGCATTCCGTGACCGACACTGCGAGCCAACATTCCGAATGCTGAGGAGCTCTTGCCTTTGCCATTNCCTGTTAACACAACTAATAAACCCTTGTCGATANTGGCCTCCGCAATGCGGCTATCGATATGGNCCTTNTTNCTCTGCATGGCGAGTTTGTGCCGTCTGTTACGATCNTTATTCTTTGTCACTAGCTACTCCCAATAANNGAATCAGATGTTTAATCTTATTCCGAGAAAGGAANCCGATCAGGANCNNGGGATTTCTGCAGNCCACAAGCACTGTTAAGGTCGNCATATATNTTTGNAATGAAAGATTCATCTTCCAATAAGTGTGAGCGCNGACATGGCAAGCGGCCACTAATATTCATCAGGGGAAGATCAGTTAGAAGAGTGCCNTGTCTGGTACTCAACNACTGATGCAGCCCTCCGCTTCATCAAGTTTCGAAGTGTCGATCAAGCTGGTATCGGACTTACCGTCAGTTTTTGTATGAGCCAAAATGACGGATCACCGTTGCGGGGGCAGTACCGGATTTTCGCCGGTTTCCCAGTTAGCCAGACCTCACTAGATAGATCTGTTATCGAATTCGAGCGATTCCTGTTAGGAATGCGCGCAGTCTATCCATTGGATGTTGGGTCGTCAAACGGGAATTGCAAAGTGACTGGATAACCAATAATCGGAGCGATAAGCGTTAAACTGCTTCCGATTGAATCTTGCAATCCTTTAGCTTTTTCTCGATTGCTCGTGCAACACTGTCGCTTTCAAGGCTAACACGCGCCAGCATCTCTGGAACTTTACCGTGCTCTATAAAAGTATCGGGCAAACCAAGGTTCAGAATAGGTATTTGATAGTTCGACCGCAACAGGAATTCGTTAACTGCAGAACCGGCGCCACCTAAAACTACATTCTCTTCCAGAGTNACTACAAGTTGGTGCCTCGTTGCCATATCGCCAATTAACTCTTCATCAAGTGGTTTGACAAATCGCATGTCGATCACTGTGGCATTAATTTTGTCTCCCACCTCTAGGGCTGGNCCGACCATGCTGCCGAAGGCAAGAATTACTACGGAAGTACCTTCCCGTCGCGGTACAGCTTTGCCAATAGGCTCTGGTCGAAGGTTGCGTTCTATAGTAACGCCGGGCCCTTTGCCACGCGGATAACGCACGGCTGCTGGGCCTATATGATGGTAGGCGGTTGACAATAGCCTGTAGGTCTCAGCTTCGTTGCTAGGTGTCATAATTATCATGTGGGGGATGCAACGCAGGTAACTAAGGTCGAAACTNCCGGCGTGGGTCGGTCCGTCTTCACCCACGAGCCCTGCCCGATCGATGGCGAATAACACGTTCAGCTTCTGTAACGCGACATCGTGAATGAGNTGGTCGTAGGCACGTTGCAGAAAAGTCGAATAGATTGCCACTACTGGTTTTATACCATTNCAGGCCATTCCAGCCGCGAAGGTTACAGCATGTTGTTCAGCAATGGCGACGTCGTGAAATCGGCTAGGAAATTGCCTGGCAAAATCTTTCATGCCCGATCCCTCACCCATGGCAGGAGTGATACCAACAATCTTGTCATCCTGTTGTGCTACATCGCACAGCCAATTACCGAAAACTTGAGAATAGTTTAGGGAATCAACCGATGATTTATCCACNACCTCGTTATCGTCTGCTTGTTCCAGAGAAACNGCCGGTTTGGGTTCTGGTTTTTCTTTGTTCACCTTTGGGTGGATCTTGCTCATGGCATGCATACCGAAGGGATCGTTCTCGGATTTGGAATAACCTTTGCCCTTCTGAGTTACAAGATGCAGCAGTTGCGGACCTCGTAGCGATTTTATATTGCTAAGAATTTCAACTAAGCTTGCTGTGTTGTGCCCGTCGACCAANCCAATNTAATTAAAGCCAATTTCTTCAAAAAGAGTGCCAGGCGANACCATCCCCTTCATGTATTCTTCCGCCCGGTGAACAGCCTTAAGAGCGGGAGGAATCTTGGAAAGCATTCGTTTTGATCCAGTGCGAATAAAATTATAAGGTTTGCTCGCCCACATGCGCGCGAAATAGCTGGAAAGNCCGCCAACGTTATTCGAGATNGACATGTTGTTATCGTTTAATATCACCAGGATATTCTCATCGAGATGACCGGCGTGGTTAAGGGCTTCGAATGCCATACCGGCAGTCATGGCTCCGTCNCCGATNACGGCAATATTGTGGTGTTGTTCTTTGAGNAAGCGATCTGCCACCATCATACCCAAAGCAGCACTTATTGAGGTGCTCGAATGNCCCACGCCAAANGTGTCGTAGTCACTTTCTTCCCTGCTCGGGAAGGGGGTCAGTCCATTTGATTGCCGAATTGTAAGCATCTGATCTCGGCGACCGGTCAATATCTTATGGGGATAGGCCTGGTGTCCAACATCCCATACTAATCGATCTCTAGGAGTGTCGAAAACGTAATGCAAGGCAATNGTAAGTTCAACTACACCTAGACCTGCGCCAAAATGGCCGCCGGTCTGACCCACCGAATACAAGAGGAAAAGCCTCAATTCATCTGCCAGCTGCGCAAGTTGGCTAATTTCCATAGACCTGAGATCAGTTGGGTTGTTTATCTGATCNAGTAGGGGTGTATCAGGTCGTGTGATAGGTATTTCTTCTAGCATTTCCTTATTTCAACTCTCCAGATGCCAGTTTTCAAGGTTTTCCTTTGCTTAAAATTCAGTAAAGCGTGTTNAGTGCTCCCTATCGACGATATATGTAGCTAATTTCCGTAACAGGTTAGCGTTTTCGGGAAATTTTGTTAAAGACTCTAGGGCTTGGTCTTTNAGGTCGTTTGCCCTGANGTGGGCTCCGTNCAAACCGAGTAAGGAAACGTAAGTGGGCTTCTTAAGTTGNTCATCGGATCCTTGGGGTTTGCCNAGTGTCTTTGTTTTGGCNGTTACATCTAGGATGTCGTCTTGCACCTGGAAGGCCAAGCCTATGCATTCGCCGTATTTATCCAATGCTGATAGTTGTTCGGCACTTACCGAGGATTTGCACAACGCCCCGAGTTTTACACAGGCCCTGATTATGGCTCCAGTTTTCGACTTGTGCATGGTTTCCAATTTGGCTAAATCTAGGGTTTGGCCTGTAACCTGAAAGTCCAGGGCTTGACCACCCACCATGCCATTGGCGCCAGCTGCTTCTGCGAGAATCTGAATCATTCGCAGCTGGATTCCCTCATTAAGCGCTGCTAGGGGCTCAGCGAGTAATTGAAAAGATTGTGACTGCAAAGCATCGCCAACTAGAATCGCAGTTGCTTCATCGAATGCTTTATGCANGCTCGGTTTACCCCTCCTTAGGTCGTCGTCATCCATAACGGGTAAGTCATCGTGTACTAGGGAATAACTGTGAATTAGCTCCACAGCACAGGCCGCATTATCTGCCAGATCGAGTTCTCCGCCGACAGCCAGAGTACTTCCGTAAACTAGGGCAGGACGGATTCGCTTGCCGTTGCCTATGCAGGCGTAAGCCATAGCATCACGCAGTATTTGGCTAGGCATATCTNGATTAAGGTGAATATTCAACGACTTATTCACTTTTTNTTGGCACTGGAGCATAAAATCCTCCAGAAGATGAGAGGTAGGCGAAATCACTGGTGGGGGCTAGTCGTTATCTTCTTTAAATTCAAATTCTTTTGTATCACCGTCCTCATTAATGAGAACCTGAACTTTTTGCTCAGCTTTTTTAAGCGCAGATTGGCATTCGCGTGTGAGTTTTATGCCCTTTTCAAATGCTTGTAATGATTCCTCCAGACTGAGCTCTCCCTCTTCCATTGCTGTTACCAACTCTTCGAGGTTTTCCAGAGCTTGTTCGAAATTAAAACTGTCGGTTTTCTTATTGGCCATCGCTTTATCCGCTTACTAACTAAGGTGACCCGATTAATTGGGTGTTGGGCAGACGAACTCAAGATTATACGCGAAGTGGCATTGCAAAAAACTACTACTACATACCTTTAACAAATAATAGAATCTTCGGCGGTGAAAGAACGATAGTAACCATTCGAATCTAAATTTGGGTAATTAACAGGGGAAAATNATGGGTTTTGTAATTGTTGTAGTAATTCTCGCGTTGGTACAGTACATCGTATTTGGAATGCTGGTCGGGCGAGCAAGAGGAAAATATAACGTACCTGCACCTGCCTGCAGTGGTGATCCTATTTTTGAACGATATTGGCGGGTTCACCAGAATACGCTAGAGCAATTGGTAGTTTTTCTGCCTGCTATCTTTTTGTATGCTTATGTCGGAAATCCGGTAATTGCCGCAGGCGCCGGCGTTGTGTATCTCTTAGGNAGATTNCTCTATCTGCGCGGCTATGTTGCCAATCCTGAGTCTCGCGCTATAGGGTTTATCCTTACCTTCCTGCCCACGGTGTTCATGCTGATTGCCTCGCTGTACATTGCTGCAACAACTATGTTCGCTTAGCTTATTANTCACGTTCTTATTGGATCTGAGGGATTGATTCTGTCTGTGAACCAGCTTAATTCCATTTTATCAGGGTTTTGCAGCTTACTTATCGGGGTGAGATAGGCAGTTTCCTTACTTGTCGCGCCATTGGTGCTAGGGTATTCTCAGCCCGACTAAAGGAGGACATTATGCAAGACGCTAGCAGTACAGAAGCCAGCACCACCATGGATACTGACAGCAATTTTGCTACCTCTGCAGGAAAACAACTCGGCCTTTACGCTCTCTATGCCCTGTTCGGACTGTCGGTTCTTATCTATGTGCTGTCGGTTGCCGCGGGGAGTTCAGGGGGCAGTGTGAGTGGCGGTGCTATCAATATAGAACGCAACAGCATTACTATCGTATTAACGGAAGAGCCGCCACAACTAGATTCCACACGTAGCACTGATGCTGTGAGTTTTATTGTGCTCGCTCATGCAATGGAAGGTCTCATTGCCTATGATGACAATGACCAACTTACTCCTGGCGTCGCTGAACGTTGGGAGATAAGAGATGACGGAGCAACTTTCTGGATTCGGGAAGNCGCCAAGTGGAGCGATGGGCAACCAGTTACAGCATATGACTTCGAGTTTGCCTGGAGACGTGTACTGGATCCTGCAACCGCCTCCGAATATTCCTTTATTCTTTACCCGATAAAAAATGCTGAATTAGTGAATCGTGGCGACNTGCCCAAAGAGATGATAGGTGTTCGTGCATTGTCTGATCGTGTGCTAGAAGTCGAGTTCGAAAGGNCGACNCCNTATTTTGATAAGTTGGTTGCATTCAATACGTACTACCCCCTNCGTGAAGATTTCTTTGAGAGCACGAATGGTCGCTATGGCGCCGANNCGGACATGTTGCTTTCTAACGGACCCTANGTAGTAACAGAATGGATACATGGTTCTTCTATGTTATGGAAAAAGAATCCGTACTATTGGAATGACCAGAAAGGATTTCTAGATGAAATTGTAACTGCATATATAACCCATGACGTGAATGCAAAACTGAATCTCTTCAAGGACGGACAGATTGTCGAAACCAGCTTGATTGCACCTATGTTACCCACGGCGATGGAACAACGCTGGCAGATCGACCGTTTCATGGATGGCTCGTTATTCTTCCTTGAATTTAATCATCGAGAAAACCGCATAACTGGCAATTGGAACTTCCGAAGAGCGTTGCAATTGGCCCAGGATCCTTCGGAGCTGGTCTACAAGGTATTGAAGGAGGCGAGCTATTTGCCTGCGCAGAGCCTTTTTCCGGTATGGATACAGGGTATCAAGGAGGCGTTTCGAAAAGAATATCCAGCACCAGAACATAAAATAGATGTAGANAGAGCCCGTGAGCATCTAGAGCTGGCGCGTCNNGAACTAGGGCTGGAAGAGTTTCCACCAATTATATTGTTAAGCGGGGATTCTCCCCTTTCTTTACTCGCAGGTGAGTATTACCAGGAGCTCTATAAACAGAATCTCGGACTAGAGTTGCGTATTGATGCTCAGATTTTTAAACAGCGTCTCGCCAAGATGACTTCTGGCGAGTTCGATATCGTTATGGCTGGTTGGGGACCAGATTATTTTGATGCGCTCACGTTTGGTGATCTGTTCGCTTCTTGGAATCTAAATAACCGCGGTCATTATCGAAGTGAGGAGATGGANCGNCTNGTCAGTATTGGACGGTCAGAGCTTGACCCTGAGAAGCGNATGGATGCCTTCGGCGATATTCAGCAACTCATCCACGAAGATGTAGTGATNATTCCNATGTATGAGCGNGGTATATCTTTCGTTGTAGATCCCCGNTTNAAGGGATTCAAGCGTCGTTCTGTTGGCCCTGATGTCGATTACAGCTACGCCTTCATCGACACAACTGAAGATTAGAACCAAAATAATCCAAGCACAGTGGCAACCATCTAATTCTCTATGTGGATTTATGTATTAAAGCGATTGCTCCAAGGTATTGTGACCGTCTGGTTCATCGCCACTGCCACATTTTTCGCCATGCACAATGTGCCGGGCGACCCGCTTTTAAATGATCGTGCCGTTAGCGAAGCTATTCGTATAAATCTGGAAGCCAAGTACGGCCTCGACCAACCCATTGGCACTCAATATTTGATTTATTTGGGCAATCTGGTGCAAGGTGATTTCGGCATTTCTTTTACCCAGGAAAATCGCGAGGTCAATGACATCATCCGCGAACATTTTCCAATATCCGCAATTCTAGGAGTCCTGGCTGTTGTATTCGCAGCCGCCGGTGGAATCTTATTCGGTGCCTTAACCGCGATCTATCGTAATCGGTTACCTGACTACATCATAATGTTATTGGTGATACTGGGTATTTCGGTACCCAGCTTTGTGATAGCTGCCCTTAGCCAGTTGACCTTGGTAACTCTCAATANTGCCGTCGGTGCGACAATTTTGCCNGTAGCAGGNTGGGGTACTATCTTACATATGTTGGTGCCAGCCTTGGTATTGGGATTGGGAACGATGGCCTACCTCACGCGGCTGATGCGATCGTCTATGTTGGAGGTTGTCAATTCCGACTTCGTCAGGACGGCCAAGGCCAANGGTGTACCGCCGGCACGAATATTCACCAAACATCAGCTTCGTAACGCCATCCTTCCCGTTATCACCGTTTTGGGGCCTTCCATTGCCGCTATCACTACCGGCGGCTTTGTCGTCGAGCTGGTGTTTGCCATCCCTGGGCTGGGGCGCTACTTTGTACAGGCGGTGCAACAACTGGATTACACCGTGATCATGGGCACTACCGTATTCTACGGGGCATTTCTTGTCTTTATGGTGATACTCGTAGACCTACTCTATGGCTTCATTGATCCACGAGTAAAATTGGAAAAATGACTGATATTTCTTCCATCGATTTTACCCCACTTCGTGGGTATCGGGAAGTTCAAGCGATTNCCAGACCGTCCCTGTCTTACTGGCAGGATGCGTGGATTCGGCTAAAGGCAAACAANCGAGCTCTGGCATCTCTTTATATAGTTATGGCTCTGGCCTTCTTCACCTTATTCGGGCCTACAATCTGCACAGGAATATGGTGCTTCGATCCAGCACTCCAGGATCTCGATCAGGTCAGTAAGCCACCGGGAACCAGTCGAGCAGCATTAATAGTTGACGATTATCAACCTTGGACCGGTGNTCGATTTGTCATCGACGAGGGTTTGCGCCTAGGCGAACCCGCAACNACTCAGGCCGTTCGTCTGCAATGGNACGCCTTGCCAGGTGCTAATGGGCATCGGGTTTACCGTAATATTTTTCCGGTTGGACCTGAACTTGCCTACGGCATTCCACTGGCGGAATTTTTTGATAATGACACTCTATTCTTTGAGGATCGGCTCGACCTAAGGCCTGGTCGTTACTATTACTCTGTTGTGCCTCTTGGAGTTCGAGGAGAACTACTCCAAGGTTACCAGATGATAGAAGTAGAGGTGCTGCGAGTCACTACGCTGCGTGAAGCCTTAGAGCGCGGATTGGTGGAAGAGTCCGCGGATGTCAAAGTGGGGGATCAGATAAACCTGGCTTGGCACCCCTTGGGCACAGATTATCTTGGGCGCGACATGTTAGCGCGCTTGATGGCCGGAGCTAGAGTTTCCCTGTTTATTGGCGTTGGTGCGCCTTTTCTATTTATTTTGTTCGGAGTGGTATTTGGGAGTATGGCTGGCTTTATTGGAGGCAGAACTGATCAACTTATGATGCGGTTTGCCGACTTCGTGGTGGCGCTACCATTCCTGCTTTTCATGATCTTGTTCAAGATCGCTTTTGGTGTTGGTCCTGGGGAAAGCGGTGTGTTTCCTATGTTGGTTGCTTTGGTGGTATTGATGTGGCCGGCTACGGCACGATTGGTTCGCGGTCAGATACTTCAAATTAGGGAGCAAGGGTATATTAGTGCCTCCCAGCTCTTGGGTGCTAAGACTAACTATTTAATTCTCCGACATATGATTCCGAACACATTGGGAGTGGTATTGGTTACCATCACATTTGCTATTCCCAATGCGATATTTATCGAAGCATTTCTTTCATTTATTGGGATGGGTGTGGCGCCTCCCACTCCATCTTGGGGCTCGATGTCCAATGAGGGCATCAAAACGATGTTAACTACGCCCCATGAACTTATTTTCCCTTCATTGTTTATTAGCATCACTGTACTGGCGCTAAACCTGCTTGGCGATGGCTTGAGAGATGCTCTGGATGCAAAGATGAGGAATACAGAATGAGTGACGCCGCAATAGCTATCGANACATCACCGGCTCTTTTGGAAGTGAAAGANCTGGCGGTTGAGTTCGACACGTATGGGGGTGTAGTCAAAGCAGTACGTGGTGTTGGCTTCAAAGTTGAGCAGGGGAAAACATTGGCCATTGTGGGTGAATCAGGTTGTGGTAAATCAGTTACAGTGCAAAGCATGATGGGACTGATCCCCATGCCGCCAGGACGCATTACATCCGGGACTGCTCGATTGCGCGGCAGGGAAGTCCTAGGACGCAATACGATCGACGGTAAGCAGATACGTGGGGCCGAGGTAGGTATGATCTTCCAGGATCCCATGACTTCACTTAACCCTACAATGACTATCGGTGACCAGATCGCCGAACCATTGCAGGTGCATAAAGGGTACAGCTATCGACGGGCATTCGATGAGGCCATCCGGCTTTTAGAACTGAGCAAAATCCCCGAGGCAGAAAAGCGTGCCAAGCAATATCCTTTCGAGTTTTCAGGGGGGATGTTACAACGCGCTATGATCGCTATGGCCATTTCTTGCCGGCCTTCNATCCTTATTGCGGATGAACCTACTACAGCTCTTGATGTCACGATTCAGGCNCAAATTCTTGATCTGATGCATGATATGCAACGGGAAACTGGCATGGCAATTATTCTCATCACACATGATTTAGGAGTAGTGGCACGCATGGCTGATGAGGTCGCTGTAATGTATGCAGGCAAAATCGTAGAGCATGGGACAGTAAGCGACATTTTCTATAAGTCNGCCCATCCCTANACCTTGGGGTTGAAGGAAGCGATGCCNACCAACGATCCGAGTAAGCAACACGAGTTGAAACCGATTGAAGGTAGTCCGCCGGATCTGTTTTCTGCCCCAAGAGGTTGTGGCTACTGTGCCCGTTGCCCATATGCCATGCAAATTTGTGAAAAGGGGCATCCTGATAGTTTTATTGTGGGAGAGCGTCATTCTAGTTGTTGCTGGCTGCATCATGAAGACTCTACCTGCCGGCCTGAAGATTTGTATTTCAGGGNCCATGNTTGATGACTGAACTAGTTGAAGCTGTTGACCTAACCCGCTATTTCGATCTTAGTCGTAATCAGCGAGTTCATGCCGTGGAAAATGTCAGTTTATCAGTTGGCGAGAGAGAGATAGTTGGCTTGGTTGGAGAGAGTGGTTCNGGCAAGACAACATTTGGTAAGACGNTGGTGGGATTGCATGCGAAATCGTCAGGTGTCGTTACGTTCAGGGGTGAAATCCTNCCTCAAAAATATCATCCGGCTGATTTCCAGCGGCTTGCGACTAAAATGCAAATGATCTTCCAGGATCCTTACTCCTCCTTAAATCCAAGGATGACNATAGGGGAGATAATTAGTGAAGGGTTGAAACTGCACACAAATTTAAGTGCGGGCTCGCTGAAGGAAAAAGTAGCAGAATGGCTCGAGCAGGTAGGGTTAAAAGCAGATCACATGTCTCGCTATCCTCACGAGTTTTCTGGCGGACAACGTCAGCGCATCGGCATTGCTCGCGCGCTCATATTGGAACCGGAGTTCGTGGTTTGCGATGAGCCCATTTCCGCCTTGGACGTGTCGGTTCAAGCACAGGTGATAAACCTNCTNGGAGAGTTAAAGGAAAGAATGGGGCTAACTCTCTTGTTTATCGCTCACGACCTATCCATGGTACGTTACGTTAGTGATCGCATGGCGGTAATGTATCTTGGATCGCTAATGGAAGTAGGTAAAGCCGACGAAGTATACTTCAGCCCTAAACACCCCTATACAGAGGTGCTTATCGGCTCTAACCCGGAGGCGGATCCTAAACTGGAGAGGAATCGTCCATCTACGACTATACAGGGAGAAATACCTTCACCTGTGAATGTGTCTCCAGGGTGTCGTTTCTCCAGCCGCTGTCCGAAAGCGATGGATCACTGCCACAAAGTCACCCCCGAGTTNATTGTTCTTAAGGATGTGGACCGTCAGGTTGCNTGCCATCTCTATACTTAATCAACGCTAGCTAACTTAGCTTAAATANTGCTTACTATTTGTAAGCAGGAATTCAAACCTTTTCCTCTAAGTCCCTTACCATATCAGTCAATGTGCGGAAATCGGTTTTGCCACTACCCATGAGCGGGAATTCTGGGATAGTAATGTATTTCTTTGGGAGGGCTATATTCGGTAGTTCGNCCGACAGCCGTTTGTTTATATCTTTAGGGTCTACAGATTGTGTAGTGGCGGCAACAATGCGCGAACCACGTTTGGCNTCGGGCAATTCAATAGCGCAGCACTCAATCTCTTCAGATGTCGCCGCGTTCAGGGCTTCTTCTACCATGACCAGAGAGATCATCTCGCCCCCGATCTTCACAAACCGTTTCAAACGACCCTTGTGCCAGAGATACCCNTCCTCATCGAGANTGCCCAAGTCTCCAGTGTCGTACCAGCCGGAACTGATANGCAAGTGAGTTTCTTCCAAATCATTTAGATAACCCCNCATCACACCATCGCCTTTGACTATAATCTTGCCGATCTCTCCGAGTTTACATTCTTCACCAGTTTCGTAGTTTTCGATCTTGACCTCGACTCCAGGTATAGGAACGCCGATACTACCTGGCTTATTTGCATCGCGNGGATTTNCTGAAATCACTGGCGANGTCTCTGTCGTTCCNTAACCTTCTAAGATTTCTAGATTGTGTTTCTCGCGGTAAAGGNCGCGCAGCCGCTCGGNNCATTTGTCGGCGCCTGATGCGGTCAGTTGTATGCTTGCGAAATCACCTGGTTCTGATTGTTTAACATAACCCTCGAGAAACAAGGGGGTGCCGACCAACATTTGTGGTTCGTCCTCTTTAATGATCTTGACTATGGTTTTGAATTCCAACGGGTTAGCGTAAGTGATCGAAGTCATTCCAAGACACAAAGGAGTCCATAGATTGATTGTTAGTCCAAAAACNTGGAAGTANGGGAGAACCGCTAAAAGATTGTCCATGTTATAGAGATCCATCATCTCCGAAAAAGNATCTATATTGGANAGAATNTTCTTATGAGTCAGTTGTACNGCTTTGGGNTCTTTNTCGCTGCCACTGGTAAAGAGAATAACTGCCTCNCTATCTAAGTCTTTTTTTCCGCAAAGCNNTNTTAGCAATGTAGGAGTAAGTTTGGATTTAACAAAAGCAACTGCTTTCTCAAAATTACTCAATTCATCCATGATGTCTTCGAGGAATACCATGTCGGGAAGTTCGTCACAGCCGACTCTTTCCAATAATGGACGTGCAGTAATGATTACCTTGAAATCACATTGTTGCTGTGCATACTGNCAATTCTTTGCTGCCCCAGTGGAATAATTAATCATTACCGGGGTAATNCCCCCCATAAGGGCTCCTACGATAGCCAAGGCTCCTCCGGAGGAGGTAGGCAACATAATTCCAATGCGGCCCCGTTCTAATTTTTGAAAACGGCGTGCAAGGATTAACGAAGCCAACAGGGCGCGTCCATAGGTAACATCGCGACCAGTCGTGCGGTCGATTATTGCCATCTTGTCAGGGCGTTTCTTGGCGGATTCAATGAAGCGATGCTGAAGCATTTCGATATCTTATCTCAAAACCGGTCGCTTGGAACAGAACTGCGCTGGTGATAGAGTGGCCAATCAATTAGTAAGAAACCCACAAGAAATGATTTATAAGGGAAGTTGCCACTGTGGCGTGGTCCAGTTCGAAGTAGAAGCGCCTAAACATATCGAAGTAGAGAATTGTAACTGCTCGATTTGTAGCATGGCCGGTTATTTGCATCTCATTGTGGCCAAGGGGGATTTCACGTTACTGTCGGGTGAATCAAGCCTTCAGACCTATACCTTCAACACAGGAGTCGCAAAGCATTACTTCTGCAGGACCTGTGGTGTAAAGCCATTCTATATNCCCCGCTCGAATCCGGATGGTGTGGATGTCAATGTCAATTGCCTGGCTGAATTTCCGTCAGACATGACAATCGTTGAATTCGATGGCCGAAATTGGGAAAAACACGCTCACAGGCTTGCTCATAAGACTAAGCTAGTCTAAACGCTGTTGTTGGAATGTAAAAACAGATGTTGAGTGTATTCCTCAAAAACTTAAACCAGGTTTGGTTATGCCTCGTTGCCATTGTGTTGGTGTCGCTACTGATATTTCCAGACTGGCTGAGCCGGGATTCCATTTCCGAGCTTCTCAACAATTTTGGTACGATGGCGTTGATTGTATATATCGTCCTCTCTTTGACGCGATCGTTGTTGATGATCCCCTGTACTCCGTTTGTACTGGCCGGGGCTATTTCCTTCCCTCAGTGGCCACTGATAGTGTTTGTAATTTCTTTTACTGGAATTGTGTTAGGCGCTTTCCTTGTATACAGTTTTCCTTCTTTTGGTAATTACGATGAATTTTTAGANGAAAAATACCCGGCAAAAATCGCCGCACTAAAAGAAAAAATGCAGGGCAAATATGCTTTTGCCATAGTTGCCGGTTGGTCTTTTTTTCCACTCGTTCCTACAGATGTAATCTGTTATGTGGCTGGAATTGCAAAAATGTCTTTCAAGAAAATGGTAATGGCTCTACTGATCGGCGAAATACCCCTTGTAACAACATATATATTTCTTGGAGTCGAAATTGGCGAGTGGCTGAGGACATGACCATGCGATATCCGGCTAAATTTGATGGTCTCCTTACTAAAGCGTAAACTTGCAAATCCTTCTAGGCGGAATGTCTACGGACAAACTCTTTGATTAAATGCATTTACCGGAGGACAGNATGTCACTACGAATAAATGATATAGCTCCAAATTTCGANGCGCAGACAACGCACGGTGAAATCAATTTTCATGAATGGCTGGGTGATAAATGGGGCGTTTTATTTTCACATCCCAAAGATTTTACGCCTGTCTGTACAACTGAATTGGGTTACATGGCTGGATTGGAAGAGGAATTTGCTGAAAGAAATTGCAAAATAATAGGGTTAAGCGTTGACGCAGTTGAGAATCACAACGAATGGGCTAAGGACATCGAACAAACCCAGGGGCATGCTGTGAACTTTCCCATGATTGGAGATAGTCATCTAGAGGTGGCCAAGTTATACAACATGCTACCCGCTGATGAGCCCGGCTCTTCTGAAGGAAGGAGCGCCGCTAACAATGCTACTGTGCGTTCGGTATTTATCATCGGGCCGGATAAGACCATCAAACTGATGTTGACTTACCCGATGACAACAGGACGAAACTTCGATGAGATTCTGCGGGTACTGGATTCAATGCAGCTCACTGCTAAACATAAGGTAGCAACACCGGTTAACTGGCAGCGGGGNGAAGACGTGATTATCGTACCAACGGTATCCGACGAAGAGGCTGAGNAAATGTTTCCTGACGGCTTCAACAAGATTAAACCCTACCTGCGTACAGTCAAGCAGCCTGCTGAATAANAGCCTGGNAAAAGGCCAAGGCGCACTGTTTAGCCTTCCTAGGTTTGTTGCTAGTCAAAAAGTCAGAGTCGATAAGACGGTAGCCACCTGTGATTCTTTTGGTCTGTATTAACCGATCACTCGCACNGTTGTGCGAGAGTGCATCAATGAATGTGGTGATTTGTTTTGCCGCGATGTCGGTAGCAACTGNTAGTACTTTAGGAGCTGGGGTTTGGGNAATAGCCGCGCCACTGGCGCTGATTGCTATCAATGTCATAGCAAAATATCCACATTGGAGTGGATNCTGAGTTATTCGGTTAAGGGTATTCGATTGTCAGGATCCGGTCTAAANATCAGATAGCTNAAATCCGTTTCCAATTCGCTGAACCAATGTGGAGTGTGACCAGGGATAATGATGACATCTCCAGGCAACACGCGACGGCTTACCCCATCTTCAATAGCTGTCCCTCGCACCCAGTTCTCGTTTTGCTGAAGCGCGTCGGTCATGACACCTCCCGTAACAAGTGTCGCATAGCCACTGATTATGTAATATATCTCGGTGGTATTGACCTGGTGTAGATTAGAACCTCCTGGAGACTCCTTAGGACGGAATACTCCGTANACGCCCACACGATAATTACCGGTNACCTCAACGTTCTTGATGGGACGATCGCTGACACGGTCACGGGGAAGCGCATCAATAAACTTAGTAATTTCTTCCGCGGTGACATCGGTAGCAATAGGAGGTATAGCGGGTGCTGGAGTTTGTGCAAACGAATAAGTGACNAAACCAAGCAAGACAAATAGGCTAGCGAACTTGTTCATTATTATCGCTCCTTTAGTTGGAATTTAATTTAAAGGCAACCAGTTCCGGGCTGTATTCTCTATCCCCTATGGCGACTGTTATATACTGCTCACCTTCATAGAGGTAACTGATAGGTGGGCTGGTTGTCCCAGCCTCCAGTTCAACTTCCCATACTATCGAGCCATCGGTCTTGTCATAGGCTCTGAACATCGGTCCTCCGCTGTTGGTAGCTATTTCCACTGGCATTTCACGTGGAATTCTGCCCCCAGGGCGTTGGTTGGTAAATCCCTCACCGATAAATAACAATGTTTTAGTCAGCAGAGGAGTTGGTCTGCCAGGAGCGCCCAATTGGCCAAGGTTGAGGTGCGCAATCGCCGGATTGTCNCGGGGGCCATCTCCATTCGGAACCATCCATACGTGGTCACCAGTGTTCATGTTGATCGCTGTGATTCGGCCATAGGGCGGCTTAAACAGAGGCAACCCTTGAGGNCCGCCAACCCAGCGCCTTGATCCCTTGGTGTAAGCTAGGTTGGTGACCTCNGGGTCACCTGGCAACAGATCGGCTACAAAAGGCGAGGTGATAGAGGGTATATATAGGTAGCCGGTTTCTGGATCAAAGGCAGCTCCCTGAACATCCGCTCCACCCTGAGAACCGGGCAGCTGGATAGTCCCTTGCGTCCCATTTTCAGTTCTAACCGATGGAGGAGTGAACATGGGGCCGGTCACATAGTTATTGAAAATCTCCAGGGCTTCAGCAAAAATTTCCGGGGTAAAATCGATCAAATTATCTACTGTTGCACCCTGTCTATCGAACGCGGCCGGTTTGGTAGGNAATGGTTGAGTAGGTGAAGTCACCTCGCCCGGTACGGTCGATTGGGGCACCTGCCGTTCCTCAATATCCCAGACGGGCTCGCCGGTTTCTCGATCAAATACGAAAGCGAAAGCTTGCTTAGTTAGCTGGGTAACTGCCTTGATTTCCCGACCGTCCACGGTAATGTCCATCAGGATCGGTGCCGCGGGAGGGTCGTAATCCCAAAGGCCATGGTGGACTGTTTGGAAATGCCAGATGCGTTGACCGGTTTCTACATCAACTGCCACGATACTTTGACTAAATAGGTTGTCGCCAACACGGTGGCCACCATACATATCATTAGTTGATGATGTAATGGGCATGTAAACCATGCCTAGTTCCTCATCAGCACTGAATAATGACCAGACTGGCGCATGCCCGGTATAGGACCAAGACCGGTCTTGCCAGGTATCAGTCCCGAACTGCCCCTCCTGAGGNATCGTATTGTATGTCCATAAAATTTCGCCAGTGCGTACATCGAAAGCATGTACATCACCTCGGTACGCTTCCTTGTTGTCGAAGGTATCTGACATGGACTGCCCAATAAGCACAGTGTCACGCACAACCATTGGAGCGCCACCCCAGCGGAACCGAGTAAATTCCGGGGGCATTAACTGTAAATCAACACGGCCGTTCACCCCGAAATCGGGAAATAGCTCTCCGGTCTGGGCATTGAGCGCATACAGATAGATACCCCGCTGCACTAGGATTCGTTCATCGGTGCCATCACTCCAGTAAGCGACGCCACGAGTTGGAGCGCCGGGCAAACCCTCTAAACCGCCCGCTGGTTCTTGCACCCAGATTGTTTCACCATTACCTGGATTATAGGCCTCTACCAGACCAAGCCCGTTGGTTATATAAGCTACATTGTTCTTGATTACTGGAGCAGCATTCCACGTTGTGGAGTAACGCTGGTTTGGGTTCATTTCCAGGTAATAGCCGTCAACGGCGGGNNTGCGCCAGACAATTTNCAATTCATTTACATTTGTTGCATCTATCTGAGCCAACGAAGTGTATTTAGTGCTGCTTATATCGGCGCCGTAGGCCTGCCACTCACCCTCCTGCGCTCCTAGGCCAGCCGGTGCATATATTGGTTCCGGCAAGACTGCTATTTCGATATCCGGTTCATTGTCGGATGNNTTANCTTCCTGTTGAGGTTCGCATCCAGCNAGGAAAATAATNCTGNNTGTNGTGAAGATTNTTGCCAGCNTNNGGGTGGNTGTTGTTCTTTTTCGCCTTGACATGCNTGGNACTCCGTAATTNGCTGAGGATCCGATTCTAACCAATATTNNCCTGCTTAAAAAAGTGCTTAAAGNCGCAGAAGGCCTAACATATTGAAANTTNGGGCGGATCGGCATAATCTNTGACCAAGAGTCTAGTTNCTATTNTNGGCANAANGCTACNATAANCGACTGGNGNCATTGATAAAANTGGTTTTCTNACNAGAANCANCCAAACTNTTGTCACCGNTTTCGCNGCTAGGNTGTTTCCATCTAAAGAGGTAAAANGACATGTCCTTTAATCCTTATCTTACCCGCAGAAAATGCTTGACGGCACTTGTAACCACGGCAGCTCTTCCTTATTCAAACCTCTTTGGGGCAGCCGAGAACAAGATGCNGGGGGCATTAATGATCCTCAGTACTCCCTACACCCTCGCAGATGAGGTGGATTACCAAGACCTGGCAAGGGAAGTGGATTTTTGTGGGCGCTGCGGTGTGCAAGGCGTGGTTTGGCCGCAAAACTCGAGCGAGCAACGCTATCTGAGTAAAGAGGAACGTATTCGGGGTTTCGAGGTGCTGGCGGAAAGTAATCGAGGAACAGGTATGGCACTAGTGCTAGGTGTTCAAGCAGACGACACAGCNGGCATGCTGGAATATGCCCGTATTGCCGAGTCACTGAATCCGGATGGNATGATCGCGATACCGCCNACTACAGCTAATTCTTTGGATGACATTTACGCTTATTATGCAGCCTTATGNGAGATTACTGATCGGCCAATTTTTGTACAGACCAGTGGNGGGCCCGATATCGAGCTGACTATAGACTTCTTGGTCAAGCTAGCCAGCGATATGCCCCAGTGTGGTTATATCAAGGAAGAATATGGCAGGGTGCATGAACGCATGTTAGCTCTTCAGAAATACCAACCGGATCCGATCAGAAGTGTGTTTGGGGCTACCTTGGGTAGGGGTTGGCTTTANGAGATGAGGATTGGTACNGANGGAGTAATGACTGGTGGAGCAATGTATGCTGATGTCTATGCAAAGCTGTGGGAATTAAATCAATTGGGCAGNGAAGAGGAGTTACGTGATTGCTACAGTCGNCTATTACTGATCCAAAATCTGGATAATCTGATACCGGGTGTAAGGCTTTATGTAATGAAGAAGCGTGGAGTATTCAAAACAACGGCTTCACGTCGAGGAGATTACAGCTTCTCGCCGAAACAGATCGAGGAAATCGAGTATCGNCTTGAAGCGCTGAAACCTTACTTGANNGCTTGAATCGCTAGTCGAGTAGATTATAGGCTTAACCCTTTCCGCATGCGTCGACATTTATGGTTCATTGCCGGCAAGCTTTTGGCCTAGAGTTCTAGTAACTTGGTTATTGCAAGCAATGGGACAAACTATCTTGAGCCTCTTCTACTGCGCCCCTAATTTAATAATGCTACGCTATCTGACATGACAACTGATCATGATCACACTGAGCCGCCCCCCGATATCGAACTCCGAGTAAAAGCTCTTGAGAGCTTGTTGGTAGATAAAGGTCTGGTCATTCCGGACACTCTTAATACTATTATTGATACCTATGAGCATCGAATCGGNCCCCGAAATGGTGCACATGTTATCGNCAANGCCTGGNCCGAGCCGGAATTTAAGAAGGCNCTNATGGATAACGCCACTNNGGCGGTGNCGNAACTCGGGTATCTGGGNCGCCAGGGNGAACNCCTTCAAGTNGTNGAAAANACGATNGATGTCCACAANNTGGTCGTCTGCACNCTTTGCTCTTGCTATCCTTGGACTGTGCTCGGATTACCACCTGTGTGGTACAAGTCTGCTCCCTATCGATCCCGCGCAGTAAGCAATCCTCGCTCTGTCCTTACCGAGTTTGGAACCAAGCTAGATTTGGGGGTTAAGATACGCGTGTGGGATTCNACTTCNGAAATAAGGTACTTAGTNCTGCCNATGAGGCCNCNAGAAACGGAAGGCTGGACTATAGAGCAACTANGNGNGCTTGTAACTCGTAATTCAATGATAGGTGTCGAGCAGGNCAAAGTCCCNGNNGGAGATAGCTNATGCAGGGAGCTCATGATCTTGGAGGCAAACACGGACTGGGATTTATAAAACCTGAGCCGGAGAATGAAGAGCCTGTTTTCCATGCGGATTGGGAACGGAAGGTCTTTGGGTTGACCATGGCGACGGGAATGTTGGGGAAATGGAACATTGATGAATCTCGTCATGCCCGAGAGTGTCAGCACCCTATCGATTATCTCAGCCATTCCTATTACGAAAACTGGTTGGCGGGGTTAACGAAGTTACTGATTGAGAAAGATCTGATTAGCGAGGAAGAACTGAAAGCTAATAGCGTCAGCCCGTCTGCCACCTTGCATGGCGAACTCAGAGTACCATCACCGCAGGACGCAGAGAAAATCCTGACATCAGGAGGTTCCTCTTTGTTGGAGTCAGCTAAGGAGCAGGCCTTTTCTATTGGAGATAGCGTCAGAGTTCGAAAAAACCACACTTCTGGACACACTCGGGCTCCCTCCTATGTACAGGGCTCAACTGGTACGATCTTCAAATGCTCCGGTTGTCACGTTTTTCCTGATACACATGCTAAGGGGATAGAAGGGGGCGAACATCTCTATACCGTGTGTTTCACGGGCCAATCTTTATGGGGGATTCCGGCCAGCAATTCAGAAGTGCTGATTGACCTCTGGGAACCTTATCTGGAGGCTACCGAATGACAAAGCAGCTTTTCCCACAGCAGCCAGGTGATAAGGAGGGTCCCGTCTTCAACGCTCCCTGGGAAGCCCAGGCTTTCAGTCTGGTCCTAGCTTTACATGAGCAGGGGTTATTTGCTTGGAAAGAATGGACTAGTGAGCTGAGCCAGGCGATCGGTCGGGCTCAGACATCCGGTGATCCTGATCTGGGAAATACTTATTACCAGCACTGGTTATATGCTCTCGAAAAGCTGGTTACGCTAAAAGGGTTATCTGATCCCCACGAAATTGACGAAAGAACGGCCAATTGGCGCAAAGCCTATCTCAATACGGCCCACGGCAGCCCCGTTGAGTTAAGAGCTAATAAAGGATAAATGTTGCGATTGTTTACAATTCACTATGACCTGGTTTGGCCGAGGAAGGAATGTTACTGCTTGCTCTCGGCCTATGTAGCGATTTTACTTCCTGATTTTTAGCTATCGCTGAGGTGGATACCAATTACTTCTGCGATACTCGATACCGCTTCCCTCGAGTTCCTTTTCGAAAAGGTCAAGGCTTTGTGCAACGGTTAATCCTCCTGGCAATTCGGGGCTGACAAAGTCTGGATTATCCAGCTGCCGGGCCCAGCCCTGATCGTAGTGATAGGTATAGACGACATCGGGGTTAAGAATCTTTGTACACTCGGCCGCCGCTGAAGGGGTCATTCGACCGCGGGGTATATTCAGAGGCATGAAAGCCACGTCGATTCCTGCAAGCGCCTTAACTTCGTCAACACACTCGGTTACTCCCGCAAAAAATAGCCGCTTCCCTCCAAGAGTTACAACGTAACCATTAGCGTCTCCTTTTGGGTGTTCGGGAGCGCCAGGAATAATGTCGTATGCAGCGATCGCTTCAATAGTGACGCCCGACAAGACAATAGTGTCACCATTAGCCATCACAATCCCGTCCGGGATTTGTGAGAAACCATTCGTTGCAATAACCACACTCGTATTGCTTAGGCTGAGTTTTTCGATAGCATCCGCATCCAGGTGATGACCGGGACTGTCTGTGACAAGAATCAACTGAGCAGACATAGCGTTGCTTAAGCCGATAATTCCCCAGGGATCGATCTGCACAATGGTGTCTAGGTACTCAACCTGCACACTGGAATGAACCAGTGGGGTAATCAGAATTTCTCCCTTTTCGGCTGGGAAGCTATCAGCAATTGCAGACGTTGCCAATGAGCAGGAAATGGTGAAAACCGCGAGTAGAATTCGCGGAGTAGTGTTGAAAGTAGTTTGGATACTATTTAGTGATGCGTGCATTTGGTTCCTAAGCTCATCGGTTTTATAAGGTTTGGGTCAGCAGTATAAGCTCTTACTTTTCCGCTTGGAAATAGGCAGTTGCTAATTATCGTATGTTGACTTTAAGGTTCGAAAATTTGAGACCTGTAATATCCTGTGTCCTGACCTAAATAGGCTTGCACCTTGCATCTAGAGGCGGATATAGTGTGAGTAGACAACAACTAATTGATATTTGCAGCGAATGAGGAGTTACCCCATGCGCGACAAGAGAAAACAGGGCAAAAATCCCGGGGCGATACCGGAACAAGACTCTGACGTTAAATATTTTAACCCTGAATCACAATCCCGACGCGACTTTTTGGAAGGCA
>NZNL01000055.1 GCA_002694855.1 Gammaproteobacteria bacterium | reverse complement strand
TAAGACCAGTGTCGATGATCGGCGTCCACCACTGGTCTTGCCCCTGTGCACTCACGGTCCAAGGTGTAGATTTAATGATTAGATCTGGTTCACGACCGTAGCGTTCAGCCATACGCCAGAGCTCATCCTGGGGCCAGGCCATAGCTGCGGGCATATCCTCGAGATTGCCACGTGGTGCACCGGCATCGACCCAACGGGCTATCTTGTCAATCTCTGCGTTTGTTAGCGAGACGTCATTTTCAAATTCCTGAATGCCGACTGTCTTGTCGAGATGCCACGGTGGCATCGTCCGCGTGACAACTTTTGTTTTGATCAAAGGAGCCCAGGGTCGAACTTCTTCATAGGTTACGAGTGACATCGGTCCCATCTGCCCTGGTCTGTGACAATCCTGACACCTTTGCTGCAGAATCGGTGCAATGTCACGGCTGAAGGTCACGTCTTCTGTCTGGCCAGATGAGATACCTGCGGAAAATAGCAAAATAACGCCTGTTGCCAAACTGACCCAAACAATGTGAAGTCTTTTCATTTTTTTCATTGTAATCTCCTTCTCCATACCCGCAGATAGTGCGTTGGGGAGCGAGCCCTCTTTATCTAGTCTACCTGCACCGTGATGAAACCATTGGTCCAACAGCAGAAGAAACCACCTGCCATTATAGCGCTTTGACCACCAGAATCATCCCAAGCCAACACACGTAGGACGTAATTTCCCGGCTCGCTGAAGGTGGCGCTGGTGGTAGCCTTCCCTTCCTCTATCCTGGGCGTTTGGTCATCGAACTCCACGGAGCCACTTCCCCGATACTTGCTCCAGACCACACCAGATCGAGCCGGCCGCGCAGCAGCCTGCGATTTTCGCACCCCATCGTCAATCGACCAGACCGTGATCATAGTCGGCTCGCCGACAACCGTCTTCAGTGGGTCAGATTGAACGCCTAGAGGGCCTTGACCAGGCGAAGCCTCAGGACCACCGAACCTGATTACTGGTGGTGTGTTACCGCTGGTCACTTCTTTAAGCGCGGTAATCTCCCATTCAGGTCTCAGATGACCTGGAATCGTTATAGTTTCGCCACCGGCTGTTAAAGACCAATTCAATTGTTGGTCACCGAAGTCAGCTGGTACCACAACCGCAAAAATCCCTGTCTGGCGTCTCGGGTTAAAGTGAGTAGGTTGACCTCGATCTTCGGGACTCGGCTGAAAGCGATTGTCTGGTCCTATGGGCAAGTTAAGATGTTCATCGTAATTTCGGTTGAAATAACCGAAAACCAGACTTCGGGTACCATCCGGATTTGGATACCAGCCCTCGAACGAAGGAGAGACACTCTGCCCTATAGAATGGGGTATAGGAGCATCTACCCGAGTTTCTTGCCCACTTGCCACCGACGCCAGGAGGAGGGTGCCACCTCCGACGCATAGGATTATTTTTAGTACTCGGTTCTCAAGTAAGGACACAATGTCCCAAAGCTTGGAGAATACTGCTCGTCAAGTCAAGAGCGGGAATAAAGGGAGTGGGTGCTGAAAAACATGGACAGGCTGGTTCTTTGTTTTTCTGCTTTCTATTTTTGGTTATCTTTCCCTTTTCATTGTGCTCTGGTCATGACGGCTAGGACCTTGAAGCCTTCGGCTAATCGCCGCGCCGTTTCGCGTTCGGCCTCTTGGTGCGAGGTAGCCACTATCGGATAACCACAGGGAATATTCCGGGCCAGACACACTTGAAGGACCTCCTGAACAAGCGCCTCGACGGTTGGAGCATTGGGTCCCTCCGCACCAGTTGAGCTGGCAAGGTCGGTAGGGCCCAGAAAAATTACCCCAATACCTGGAACCTCTAGAATTTCATTGAGGGCTCTGATTCCAGTTAGAGATTCGATCTGAATCATTGCTACCAGCTTTCCGGCAGGGTCTAATGGCCAGACGTCCGCCAGCGTGCGGTACTCCTCTTCGCTCACTCCCCAGTACCCAGGTGCCGAACCGGAACCCGATCCACGCAATCCTGGAGGTACCTGATCCGCGTCTGCCGTTTGAGGGAATCGCATAGAGCTGATTGCCGCCGTAGCCTGTTCTTGGGTCTCGATGTCAGGAAACATGATGCCGAACACACCTGCATCGAGAAGCTGCCTGACCACATCCTGTGGCGCATCACGCGCAGCTAGGGGAATACGCACGATGGGAGCGACGATAGGCGACCGATTGTTAACTCGCATGTCGACTAGAATTTTGCGGACATCATTAATATCGAATTCCCCGTACTGCTCGTCTATAACAGTAAAGTCGATGTCCATCTCTGGAGTTCGCGTGAACGTACCGATGGCAGGACTATCTCGAAACAGATTCTCAATTATGCGATTGACTGGGGATCTACTTTGCGCTTGAACCACGGTTGCTGATAAGACGCTCACGTTTAAGATAAGCAAAAAATGGAGCCAGGTTGTTTTATTCTGGCCCATTTTTGAAAACAATGATTTCATTTTGGGTAAAGTGGTCTGGCCCCATTCTCTTTTATTGTGGCGATAACTGACGCGTAGAATTTTGCGATGGGTCTGGATAAGGTAGCCAGCTCCAGAAAGGTAGCATTTGAATATCGTGGTTAGTCGGATCGAAGTTACCTTCCATCCACTTATCTCGTGTAGTCACAGCTTGGATCTGATCGATTCTGGTCTGCAGGCAATCGTAGCAGACGGAGCCCGGTACTCGGTGTTCCGCTCCTTCTGTATCGAGGCCTGCAGTTCGCATCAGTTCCTCGAAACGGGCCGCCGTGTGTAACTGGGATTTGTAGAAGTCCGTGTAGCTTAGTCCTCGTGCGATCGCTAGTGCCGACCAACCATCGTCNGTCAGTGCCGCCAGGTTAGCTCCNTGCTTCACGAGGTAGTCGAGCACGATATTTACCCCCCGGAAGCCAACTCCGTGTANGGCNGTTTCGCCACGATAGTTNCGTGCGTTAATGTCGCTACCGCCATCTAGACNCATCCGTACCGCTTCTAAGACCTCTTCTTCCTGNCCGGTAAACGAACCGCCATCCTCGCCCGGATTCCAGATGTGCAGACCAGCGGCGACCATTAAAGGGGTGGTGCCATCGGCNGTNGGTACTGTCGGGTCNGCACCTGCCTCAAGTAGAAGTCTCATCGCCTCGACATCGGTNACTTTGGCTGCCAGCATGAANGCNGTGGCTCCNAGCCGATTGAAGCGGTTACGCTGACCGTCCCGCATGCCGTTTCGTGTCATACGAGCGTTCACGTTGACCCCNGCTTCCAAAAGCTTCCGCATTAGGTCAATGCTGTCGAGGGTTCCGGATGCAAACGGGCCAGGTGTCCCAAAAGCAAGATTCATACGGCGGGTTCGCACTGCCTGGTGCAGCGCATTCCAACCAGCTTTTGCCGCCGTGGCATCAGCGCCACGATCAAGTAGATAGGCTGCTAGCTCCCAGTTAGCGTTGGCTGTCGCTACTACNAACGCGCTCTGTCCATCCGATACNGTGTTATCGANATCTGCACCGGCATCCAGCAGTGCTNGCGTGGCTTCGATATGCCCGGCACGAACNGCGAACATTAGNGGTGAAAAGCCAGTGGGAGGNGCGTATGCGAAGGGACTATCTGCACTCCGAGATGGATTGTCAGTTTTAGCATCAACGTCGGCGCCGTGCTCTGCAAGCAGCTGGATGGCTGCTGCGTTATTGTTGGCGGCCGCCCACATCAGCGCCGTCTGACCTCCAGTGGTTTCCCTCCTATTTGGATTGGCTCCATAGACTAGAAGNGTCCGTACGGTTTCTGGCTCGCCAGTGCGGGCTGCAGTCATCAGAAGTGTCTCACCGCCCGGCATTGTTTGATTTGGATTGGTACCAGCCNCAAGTAGACGGTCAAGAATTATGCTATTCCCATTCTCGGCCGCCAGTGATGCTGCGCCTACACCATAATGATTCGTAATTCNTACATTGGCTCCTACTTCGAGCAGCAGCTCAACCATTGGCTCTTGATCGCCGTGCACAGCCCACTGCAACGCTGTGGCACCGTCCGGTGATTTTGCGTNAACGTCAGCTCCAGCATCGAGGGCCGCGCGCACAGCCTCNATATCATCATTTCGAACCANGTCCACTATCCCAATTTTTTGAGGAGCAGCGATTGCGGCAGAGCCGCAAAANCATATTGCCNTGAAAAAAAACACTTTTCTCATTACCGACCAACNTTTGGTTTGTCTTGTGTAGATATATGGGTTATGCGGATAAAACATTAAAGNTTNGTTAACAACCCGGTGCTATCTGAGATACTGTCGACTTGNACGCCCACTTTGTCTAGAAGCGTTAGCCCAAGGTTCATGAACGGCGTGTGCATTGNGTATTTAATGTGCCGACCGNCTTTCATTTNCCCGCTGCCACCGCCNACCAGAATCACCGGCAGNTNATAAGGCGTATGGTGATCGCCATCCCCCATTCCCGTTCCGTACATCATTATGCTGTGGTCTAAAAGGGAACCGTCACCGTCGGGTGNGTTGTGCATACGGTCGATCAACTTGCTAAACAGTGAGACCTGATGGATATTAATCTTTGTATACTGCTCAATGTTGTGGGGNTTGAGTTGGTGGTGAGANACCGTATGGTGCCCCTCNGGCACGCCAATATGCGGATAAGTCCGACCGCTTAACTCACGGGCCATCTGAAAGCAGCTTACTCGGGTGATATCGGCTTGGTAGGCCAGAACTAGCATCTCAAACAATGTATCCACGTGCTCCTCGTACGTGTCGGGGACACCAGCCGGCTGTTGAGCAGTCGGAAGTGGCCCTGAGGCNTTGTTCTGCACGGTTCGTTGGATTCGGCGTTCTATTTCTCGGACCGCGTCNAGATATTCTTCCATCATGACCCGATCACTTGGGCCTAACTTACGCTCGAGTTGATTGATGCTATCGGTTACCGAATCTAGGATGCTGCGGTCCGTCTGCATCTGTGCTAGGCGTGCTTCCACGCTGCCGCCGTCGCCAAAAAGTCGCTGGAACACCACGCGTGGATCTCGTTCGTGATATAGGGGTGTAGTAGGAGAGCGCCAAGAAGTCGAGTTCTGGTAGGTGCAACTGTAACCGTTCTCACAGTTGCCAACGGTAAAGTTGGATTCTGTGGTCAGCTCTAATGACCGAAGGGAAGTGTCTTTACCCAGCACATCAGCGGCAAATTGATCCACAGTCTTACCGGCTTCGATGTCGGCACCCTCGGTGCGTTTGGGTAGCACACCGCTCAGCCAGCCGCCATGGGCGCGGGTATGCACACCCCCACCCTCGTTGGGACTCACCAGCCCGTTGTTGCTCAATCCGCTGACGACTATCATTTGCTCTCGGTAATCTTTAAGCGGGCNNAGAATCCGGGTGATCTTGTAGTCACGTCCGCCATTCCCAGTGGGATGGAAGTTCGGCAGGAACATTCCGTTCGGCGCATAGAAAAAGCCAAGGCGNGAGATCGGAGNAGCCGCTGTACGACCAGTNGCAGTGAGCGCAGGTACCATTGCTCCNAGCAAAGGCAGTGCCACCAAGCTTCCCATACCGCGCAGNACCGTCCGGCGNGGTAANGCCTTTTTGGTAATGAACGTCATGATCCAGATCTCCTATGCAGAAAAGGGTAACTGTTGACGATGCTAATGATAATAGACTGCATACGGTAACGACCGGTNGCCGATTCATNCANGATTCTACGAATCTCAGGCATGTCGTAGTGNTCGACTCCTCTACCCAGCGCATAGGTTAGCAATTTCTCGGTAAAAGTGCTCACGAATCTTGATGGCTCTTNGACCAATGCTGCACGCAGNTCTNCTACACCGTTGAATTTGGTACCGTCAGGNAGCTCTCCNAANGCATCGATAGGGTTGAACNACTCATCGACNTCTCGGTAACGGCCNATAGCGTCGAAGTTTTCGAGGGCGAANCCAGNGGGGTCAATCACAACNTGGCAAGCAGCACAGACGGGNTTTTCTCGATGGGCAGCCATACGCTCACGCATNGTGGCCACTTTGGCCTGNGTCTTACTATCGTCGAGTGCTGGAACGTTTGGCGGCGGNTCCGGTGGCGGANTCCCAAGGATATTGTTCAAAATCCANTTGCCGCGCAGCACNGGTGAGGTGCGAATCGCNTGGGAAGTCAGCGTCAAGATGCTGCCTTGCCCTAATAATCCGCGTCGAGGGCTGTTGGCCGGTAACNCCACGCGGCGGAAATGNGAGCCNTGGACATTGGGTATGTCGTAGTGTCCAGCCAGGCGGCTGTTCAGGTAGGTGTAGTCAGCTGTCAATAGCTCAAGAACTCCACGGTCTTCCTGGAGNAGGCTGTCAAAAAACATTTCTGTTTCGGTGATCATCGCCTGTCGCAGTGTTTCGTCGAATGCGACGGCATACGGTTCACCCGGTCTCACGAGGGTCGCAAGGTTTCTGAGTTGGAGCCACTGACCTGCGAAGTTTTTGGTTAGCGCATTAGAGCGGGGGTCAGCGAGCATGCGCCTAACTTGCTGCTCTAGTACTGATGGCAGGCTTAACGTTCCACGTTCGGCCAGCAGAAGTAATTCATCGTCCGGGATGCTGCTCCATAGAAAGAATGACAAACGGGAGGCAAGTTCGAGATCGGTGATTTTATATGGAGTGTTAGGGGCAATGTTGATCGGATCAGCCTCNATTCTTACTAGGAATTCTGGGCTGACGAGCAGGCGCCGGATAGCCANTTCAATTCCGTTTGCGAAGCTACCACCATCAGCCCGGCCCCTGTCGTAGAAGTCGAGTATCACATCAACATCATCATCAGTGACTGGCCTGCGATAGGCTTGACGTGTTAAATCCGACAGGAGTGCGCGCGCACATGCCGTTTCTTGGGAAGCTACCATCGGTTGACAGGTAAAGATTTTATTGCGGCTGGGGGNGATACCTGGTCCAAGAGAGTTATAAGGACCTGCAATGGTGAGGCTATTGATGAACGGCATTCTTCCACCGGGTCCTCCGGTGTTCCCTGCTGTGCGAGGGTTCTGGAACCGTTGCCGGACCTGCTCAACCAGCACCGGCGGATTGCGGTAGAANGCCACCCCGATGTCNCGCGGGCCAGCCTCTATCGGCACNCGTAGCTCGATGGGGGAACCAGATTCCACGTTGATCAGTTCAATAGGTTCACCATCAATGGTCACCTCAAGACGATATTCATCNCGCAACCCGCGGGTGCCGCCCANTTGGACACGCAGGTCATAGTCGGCATTAAGTGGGAACAGNTAGGNTACGAGCATCCCGCCACGCGTACCGAAAGGCATGCCGGTGGCCCGCTCATGTTGCTGTTCATCCTGTGCGGTTCGGAATGTTTCTGAGAANGTTGTTGACGGCGGGTTACCGACCGCAATGCGGCTGATGGTTCGNCTTGCATCCAGNTACCGTTCCAACAAAGCCTGTGACATCCGCAGTACGCCGCCGATGTTGTCAAAGCCATAGCNCGCNTCATCAGCTGGNAGGAAATCNTCAACGTCTATCTCAAGAGCTAAGAGGTCACGGATGGCATTGTGATATTCAGCTCGNTTCAGTCGNTGAACNGNTGCTGTTCGTCCTGGTTCCGGATGGACCGCGGCAGCGCTATCGAGTTCTGAGATGAGCCAATTACGGAAACGATCCAGCATCGCTTGTTCGGGTCGTGGCATATCGGCGGGCGGCATCAATCCGGCTTGTAGCTTGCGCACAACTTTTTCCCAGTGAAGGCTGTCAGCTCCTACTGTGGACAGATCGAGACTATCGAGTGCCAAACCGACAGCGCGTAACTGTGAAGTTAGAGCATCTGCTTGTTCTGATGGGCTATCGATAATCGACTGGTTATGACAGGTAACGCAATACCGATCAACCAGAGAGCGATACTCTGACGCAGGCTGCGCCATAACATCGCCTGTCAGCCAGCCTGCGACCAAGGCTACCGTTGTATAAAGCGGGGCAATTCTATAGATTTTGCGCTTTTTTAGTTCCTGCAAAAGATTACGCATTCGCTCACCGTAAGCTGGGACTGGGTACCGCTCCTGTGGTTAGTGATTAACCGGAAAACCTTAACAAATAACGAGGTCAGAGGCACTAATTTTATGGAATCGAATAAGTGCTGGGAAACAAATTTGGCGAAGGAGTAAAGCGTCCCAGTGAGTTTCTTAACGTTTTCAAGTCAATATTTTCGCTTTTTCCGATACCAGGGATATCCATGAAAACCCCATTAGAAATAGCGTATAACTTCCTTAAATAAAGGGTTGTAGCATATCGTTATATAAATTATTATATAACGATATATGAGCCGTGGAAGGGCTATGAACAAATACGTAAAGCTGCTGGGTATAGTGATTAGCCTAATGGTAGGACCAGTTAGAGCGGAAACAGCCTTAGTCGCGGTAGCCTCCAATTTTTCTGGAGCCATTAAAGAACTGGAGCAGGTTTTTGAGATGGAAAGCGGCCATCTCATTGAAACTGTGTTCGGTTCTTCCGGAAGGTTTTTCGCGCAGATCAGCAATGGTGCTCCTTTTCACGTATTTCTCTCTGCTGATCAGGACAAGCCGGTCGCTCTGAATAAAGCAGGATTAGTGGTTGAAGAATCCCGCTTTACCTACGCTCTTGGCAAGCTTGTGCTGTGGTCGTCTCAATCGAATTTAGTTGATTCGACCGGTCAGGTTCTCAAGCAGAACAATTTTCGCCGCCTAGCTATCGCAAACCCTCGTTTAGCTCCTTACGGTATAGCAGCTATTGAGGCGCTGGAAAATCTGGGTCTTGTGAGTGGCATTCAGGGCAAAATTATACAGGGAGAAAACATTGCTCAGGCTTATCAGTTTGTAAGCACCGGTAATGTGGAACTCGGGCTTGTAGCGTTTTCCCAAGTGCTCCAGCAAGATCGAATCACCAGCGGCTCCAGCTGGATCATACCCGCTAATCTCTATAATCCAATACGGCAGGATGCTGTGTTGTTGAGGAAGGGTGCAAATAATCAAGCAGCAATAGCGTTCCTTAAATTCATTCGCAGTGAGCCAGGTCGGGCAATAATTGAGTCATTCGGCTACCAGGTAGATATGAGGTGATATGGTTTTTTCCGCTGCAGACATCACCGCGATCCTGTTAACACTGCAACTAGCAGTAACTGTTACTCTGGTATTGATTGTAGTAGGTACACCCATTGCGTGGTGGTTGGCGCAATCACGGTCATGGCTAAAAGGTCCGATTAGTGCGCTTGTTGCTCTTCCCTTGGTTTTGCCGCCCACTGTGCTCGGGTTCTACCTATTAATTGCCATGGGTCCCGATGGCCCTATAGGTCAACTCACCCAGATAATGGGTTTAGGTACTCTGCCGTTTACATATTGGGGCCTTGTTATTGGATCGGTCTTCTACTCACTGCCTTTTGTAGTGCAACCACTTCAAAACGCTTTTG
>NZNL01000054.1 GCA_002694855.1 Gammaproteobacteria bacterium | reverse complement strand
CAAACGAGTGGCCCCGAAAGAGGCTCACTAGTGATCGTCGGTGGTGGCATGCAAGACTTGGGTATTCTGGTTCGCTTTGGCGAGCTGGCAGGTGGCCTAGACGCTCCTATCGTAGTGATACCCACCGCTGGAGGTGCTGATAATTACGATCAATCTTGGCAAGGTTTACAACAATTCCGAGATGCAGGACTAACCAATATCACACTGCTTCATACCTACGATCCTGCTGTCGCTGACACCGATGCTTTTGCAGGCGCTATTCAACAGGCTCAAGGCGTTTGGTTCACCGGTGGGCGTCAATGGCAGTTAGCTGACGCTTACATGAATACCAAAGCTCATGAGGCTCTTTGGGATCTGTTGAATAGAGACGGTGTAATTGGGGGCTCATCCGCAGGTGCGACAATTCTCGGATCTTATCTAGCGAGAGGAGATACCAGTGGCAACACCATTATGATGGGTGACCATGAAGAGGGACTAGGTTTCATCGAGAATGTTGCCATCGACCAGCACCTTCTAAGGCGTAATCGACACTTCGATCTTATTGAGATTATCGAGGAAAAACCGGAACTACTAGGTATCGGCCTCGATGAAAACACAGCTATCATCGTGCAGAATAATAAATTCGAAGTGATTGGACAAAGTTATGTTGCCATCTTCGATCATAACCGCATGCTGGATTCCGGCGGCAAGTTCTACTTCCTAAGAATCGGAGATCAATATGACTTGCTGTCACGACAAGCCCTAAGGACACAGACGGCTGAGCAGCCTATAGAAAGAGTAGTCGAAAAAACCTGGTAGCCCAGCCTGAAGCACGAAAGAGCGGCGCTACCCCAGTGAATGTCTTTTATCTAGCTGTAAACTTGCGTTTTAACGGCTCCAACTAGGAAGCCACGTGTCATCCTCTACACCGGTAGCCTCTTGCTTGCGTGCACCGCTTAACATCAGCGGCATCGCATAATTGGCTTCGTGACAAGCATATTCATAAAGGTCGGCATCAGTGAGCTGCAACTCCACCACCGCAGTAAACTTGTCTTCGAACATCTCTAAATCATCGACCGTCCACTCGTACTCCAGCCTATTTTCATCGAGGCGAGTGAATCGTTCAGTTAGAGTCATACTCTCTCCAGTGCCACTAAATCGGCTCAGGTGAGTAAAGTTAGTAGTAGTTACCACAAAAGTATCGCCGTCCCACTGGCCGCGAGAATCACCCTTCCACAATTGCATAGATGCGGGTAGAGCTTGCCCACCACTGGTGGGAATTACACGATGATCATTCACCATCTCTGTCTGGATCATCACGTAATTTTCAGTCTGAATTAACTTCATCATGTTGTTATAAGCACCGGAGCGCATGGGGGGGCCTGCATTGAAACCAAGAATACAACGGTCATAGAGATTCCGGTCTTCCGGCCCATGAGGTGAACGGCTCTGCAGAACCCTAAAATAGGCTGAGGCTTCTCGACCACGTTCGGTCATCGCTGGCATCCGTCCATTCTCAGGGTAAATTAACTGAGAAGTACGCATGGTTGTCGTCATGGTAGTGCCCTGATCTAGGTAGAATTGGTTGTACCCAACATCAAGATCCTGTTGATCATATTCCCCATCAAATTCTGCACTGGCTCTTGCCTCCCTTCCAGCACGTACCGCCGCTTCGTAGTCTTCAACTTCTTCTGGGGTGAGAAATTCCTTGTCGGCGAAGGCTGCCGGTCGCTGAAAAGGCGTCACAGTGCGGAAATCCCAATTCCCCTGAAGACTGGGTTTCCCCCAAGCCTTCATCGGCACATCTGCCTGTACCAATGAGCAAACAATTAGCAAGGCCATTGAAACAATGAGTGAGGCTGATTTTTTCATCTCTAATTCCTCGTTATTGATCTATGGGTTCTTCTATAAGGTCGACACGCAGAGTCCCATCCAAATTCTTCGATCCATCGTACCCTCTTCGTAAATGGTCATACAAGAGATCTTCCCCAAATTCAACGCATTTAAATTCAAGGATGCGCGCATTCTCTTCAAGCCGTCGATACAGTGGCATGCGGATAGTCCAAGGTCGGCTGAACACTTCCGAGTCTGTAATAGTCGCCTCATACTGAATATGATTTTCTCCCATCAGGGCGTAGCGCTCTTCAACATGTAACGAGCCACTGTGGTAATTTCCCGCTGCATCGAACCAGGTATCAGGCATTTGGGAAGTGACGTCCACCACTAGAGTATCCTCAACCCATTTCCCTAATGAATAACCCATCCAAGACGGCAATGGCGCTGTTGTGCCCGGCCTATCCATGAAGATACTGCGGCTATTGCCGCCCCACTCGTAGGCAATAAAGATCTCGGTATCTGTCTGCAGGATCTGCAACGGGGCTGGCATATAGGTCAATCTGGGGATGCCGGGTATGTAACACTTGGCGACAGGGTCCAGATTAGCCCAATCTGCCCGGTTAGCATTTCGGATTCCCAAAGCATCTGGCTGGTAAGGAATATCACCACCAATAACCACACTAGTTCCAGCCGGAATACCGCCATGGGCACCAATAACGCTAGTTACCGGCATCTTACTGGCAGTATGGCCTTCTAGATCCCAGCTTGCTGACCCTAAAGCCTGCCAGATGCCGCTGAGATCTGGCGGACCATTTTCGCTCGGTATCATGACAGGTTCAATTACTACAACACCGCTTTCGGAAGGCTCCTGAGAACAGGTCATGAGCATACTCATTACAAGGAACCCAACTGCAATGTGGCTTATTGTGCGGCAGTAACTCATATCTCCCCTCTTTGTTTTTATTTTCACGGCATGCCCTTTTCAATGAGTCTTTGGTCTATAAAACCGGAAGGCTTTTACTCGTCGTTATCGTCCGGAAATCCTTCCGGAGGTGCTCCAACACCGGAAGAACCCATGAAGATATTGCTACCATCAGTAAAGGTTATATCCCGTCCGCTACCTCGGCATTTGGGAATACAATCAGGGTCTTTACTTTGGTACCCCCGCACCAGAATCTCAGTACCAGGTAACAGAATTTGTTGAGTGAGCCCTGCCCGTAACAAGGTGTTGGGAGTACCCCCCTCGAGCATCCATTCCTGAATAGTATCGTCCTCAATGGTAGCAGTCATATGCAACCACGTATGAGGATTCACCCATTCCATGCGAGTAATAGTTCCACGCAGGCTAATAGGTTTGTCAATATCGAATTCGGAAGAGAATGCGTGGTGGCTCCATGTGTGAGTATTTAGAAGGACCAAAGACCCCACGATCGCAAGGACGGTAAGTAATCGTCTCATCATTATCCTCCCAGTAGTTTTACCAGTCACCGAGGAGTTTGCCTTAGCTGGCACCGCATTTCCACTGTATCTCCGACACTATGGATGCACAGGTTACATAGAGAGAGTATATTGTTCAGACTTTAATGAGCTGCAAAACCAATAAAGACATAGCTGGAGGAAATAATGACTGCACTGCACAAGTATTTAGTAGCCCTATTCGCTTCGATTTTGGTTCCAGCTTCTGGTCTGTCACAAGAAGTTATCAATACCGATACCCATCGCCTCGAAGAGGTAGCCGAAGGAGTGTATTTCGCCAGCGGCAACGGGGCGCTCTACACCATGAGCAATGCACTAATCATCGAGCGCGATAACGATGTTGTGGTAGTGGATTCCCATATCACGCCGGCTGCCGGAAGAGCCTTGATGAATTCAATTGAAGTCGTTACTGACAAGCCGATCACTACTCTTATCAATTCCCACTTCCACTATGATCATGCCAATGGGACTCCTGCTTTTGGCCCGAATATCCAAATCATCGGCCATGAATATACCTACAAAAAGCTCACCGAAGAGCCTGCTAACGAGCAGACTTATCGTTCCTCGCTGTTACGTTTCGATAATACAGTGGCCAATTTAGAGGAACGTATCACCAATGCCAATGGCGGTGAAAGAGCTGAGCTACAAACCCAGCTGGAGTTCTGGCGGGCCCATGTGAGGGCGCAGGATGAAATCGATTTCGTTCCCCCAACCGTCTCAATGAGCGACGTCATGACTTTATTTCGGGGAGGTCGAGAGATCCAGATACATTTTCTGGGACGTGCTCATACCGGCGGTGACTTGGCAGTCTTCCTGCCACAAGAACGAATAGTATTTACCGGAGATATGATGCTGGGCGGAATTTCATACCTAGGAGACGGTTACGTCGCCGAATGGGCTGATACTCTGCAAGGACTGAAACAGCTCGACTTCGATCTAATACTGCCAGGTCATGGGCCCAGCATCGCCGACTTAAACCGCATCGACTACGTGCAAACCTATTACGCTGATCTTACGGAAGAGGTTCGCAGATTGAAGTCTGCTGGGTATAGTGCTGAAGAAGCAGCAGCTCGCGCCGATCTCAGACAACATGCAGACACCTTAGGCGTTGATCAGCTAGGCGCAAATCTGCAGGCGGTACAGCGAATGTATGATCTGATAGACGGTATAGCAGAATAAAAAAGGATAATTCGATGAAAATATCTTTCCTATGCGTATACCTATTGCTTTTGAGTGCGGGACTGTCTAACTGCGATAGTGAAATCGGAGATGAAGAATCAGGCATTATAAATAATGCCGGAACGGTGGACCGGATAGACCCTCGGGTTGATGCCCTAGTGCCCATCAACGCCAATATTCAAAAACTAGCGGGGGGCTTTGCCTTTACAGAGGGCCCCGTTTGGGATCAACGGAATAACCAACTTTACTTCAGCGATCTTAGGAGCAATGCCATTCATACCTGGAGTGATGAAGCCGGGCTCAGCACTTTCCTGCAACCGGTGTTCGAAGGCGATGCTGGTCATCCTTCGGTGGGCTCCAACGGGCTGAATATGGATTCGGAAGGTCGGTTGCTATTAATGGAACACGGCAATCGAGTAGTGTCTCGAATTGAATCTGATGGTAGTCGTGCTGTTTTGGTGGGACGCTATCGTGGTATGCGACTTAACAGTCCGAACGATTCGGCCTGGCACTCAAATGGCTGGCTATATTTCACCGATCCACCATACGGACTCGCGCTACAGGAAAATGATCCAGCGCGCGAATTGGAATACAACGGCATTTACCGATTGAGTCCCGACGGCGAAATTCAGTTGCTCGAACGCGATCAGACCCGGCCTAATGGCATCGCTTTTTCCCCTGATCAACAGACCCTGTACGTAGCCAACTCCGATGGCGCCAACAAGGTATGGTATGCCTACGACGTATTGAACAGCGGAACTATCAGCAATCGCCGTGTGTTCTACGATGTTAATGATCAAGATACAGACGGAGCAGCAGATGGCATGAAAGTAGACGTGTCTGGCAATATTTTCGCCACCGGACCTGGCGGTGTATGGATATTCGATCCTGAGGGTAATCACCTAGGAACGATCAGGCCTGATGAAGTGCCCGCCAACGTGGCGTGGGGTGATGATGGCTCTACTTTGTATATGACCGCGCGCACAGGCCTGTATAGAATAAGATTAAATACTCGCGGCAATATCCTTTGAGAAAGTGATAGACTGATAGGCTGACCGTAGGTGAAATAATTACAGGTTTGTCCGTATTTTATGTAGGGTATGGAAGTCCAGCTGAAAACACGGTCACCCTGATGTATTTGAATTTGAAGGATGGTGGGCAAGTACATCCAAATTAACTGGAGTAGCTAATGAGCATGAAGTATAAAAAGAAGTTAATGATCGCTGTCGCATTCGGACTAGCAAGCACTGTTTCCTTCGGCCAATCCCTGGACGACATCGTGTTGAATGTGTACAAAGAAGTCACCTGCGGCTGTTGTGTTGGCTGGATTCAGCACATGGATGAGCGAGGTTATTCCTCTAGTGTAATTCACCCTACCGATATCCAGGCAGTCAAAGATGATCTTGGGCTCAAGCCCGAATGGCGCTCCTGCCATACCGCAGTGACTAAGGAAGGCTACATATTCGAAGGTCATATTCCGGAAAAATTTATTGCTCAATTCCTAGTAGCACCTCCACAAGGCGCGCTAGGACTTGCCGTGCCCGGCATGCCAATTGGTGGACCTGGGATGGAAATAGGAAACCGTTTTACACCCTACGATATTCTTTTAATTAAAAAAGACGGTTCTCACGAGGTATTCGCCAGCATTGATAGTGCGGATAAACAGCATTAGGCTTTAGTTCAAGGTACACCATAAGACGCTGGTTTTCCGGTCAAGAATCGCGGCAGCCTGCCAGAGTTTACTTGCTAAATCTCGTTCCGCCGGGCTGCATTGTTAATCATTTCAGCGGCACGGAAAGCCAGGGCCATAATGGTCATTGTTGGCTGACCTCTACCAGAGGTTACCAGCGTGCTTCCATCGCACATAAACAAGTTTGGTACGTCATGTGAACGATTATTAGAATCGATTACTGATGTATTAGGGTCATCCCCCATGCGACAGGTACCCAGCAGGTGCGAGCTGCCTTCCTGCCCGGTCTCGGGATAGGTGGCCGCGATCTTAACAGCACCCGCCGCTTCCATAAGCTCTGTACTCTTATTTAAAAACCATCTCATGGTAGCCAGATCATCCTCATGATCCATATAAGTGCATCGAATAGCTGGGCGACCGAACTTGTCTTTGTAGGTAGGGTCAAGTGTCACATTATTTGATCCCTGTGGTAATGAAGTAGTATGACCATTAAACGCCGCTACATGTGAAAATTCGTAGGCTAAATTATTCTTGTAACCAACACCCCAACTTGGCCCGTCAAAGACTTGACCACTAACTAGACCAAATCCCAGTGGCACTCCACGGGTTGGATGACGGCCGTCTATACCGCCTCCTCCATAAAAACCAAGGTTAGGATCCAGTTCATAAAAATCATGCACAACGCGTGTTGTCGGAACACTTTTCCAGGCATTAACTGGTGCGCCAAACAAACCGGTTACCGAACTATGTCCATTGAACATCAAATTCTGGCCGACAAACCCACTGGTGTTTGCCAAACCATCCGGAAAGAGGGGCGATTCAGACATTAGTAATAATCTCGGTGTTTCCGCTCCGTTGGCACAAAGTATAACCGCCTTTGCCCTCTGAGCACGTTCAACACTTTCTTCATCCCAATAGACCACTTCGGTCACCCGACCTGCCGCATTGGTGTGGACACGCGACACGGTACACCCCGTGCGTAACTCGCAGTTACCTGAAGCCAGGGCCAAAGGAATCATTGCGATCATAGAGGAAGATTTGGCATTCACCTCACACCCGAAGCCATTACAAAATCCACAGTGAATACAGCCAGGGCGGCCGTTGAAGGGTTGGGAAAGTATCGCCACGGGTGCTGGGTATGGCGTTAGACCTAACTGTTTGGCCGCCCGCTCTAGCAATACATCGGAACCTTTTATAGGCATGGGTGGACAGGGATATTCACGGGAACGGGGAGGATCCCATGGGCCCTGCAGCCCGGATACACCGATCTCCCAGTCCACCTTCGTGTAATACGGTTCAAGATCTTCATAACTGATGGGCCAGTCCGCAAAGTTAGTACCCCCAACTGTCCCTCGCACAGTGGCTTCCATGAAATCTATAGGTCTGAATCGCCAGAAATTTCCCGAGAAATGAACACTGCTACCGCCGACGTTGTGAGCATACCCACATACTGAATCTCTAAGTTCTGCTTCTTCGTTTTCAGATTTACGAAAAGTCTGAGGATAACCCTGCCGCGTGCTCCACTTCATGTCATAGTTATGATCAATGCCCCATTCATCATGTGTGAAATCTGAAGCCTGCAAATGAGGTCCTTGCTCCAGAACTACAACTGAATGACCTGCTGCGGAGAGCTCTTTTGCGATTATACCCCCGGCTGAGCCAGAACCGACTATCACAAAATCCACTTCATCTCTTTCCGGAAAAGTCACTGTGAGAGCCTGAGCCATTACTACTGCCCTTTCTCGGCATAGTCAGCATCGTAAAAACCAAAAGGAGGTTGCCATGCATGCTGGCTATTGAACCGGATTAAGTCGTACCCGACGTAAGCCCGATTACCGCCATACTCTGGCAAGGAAAACATGCCTGCTATTGTCAGGTAGCGAATTGTATCGAAGAATACCGTGTCCTCTATTTCAATAAGAGCTTGATCCTGTTGTGCTTCTTCTAGCTGGTGAAAGTAAGCAACGCCAAAAGTAAGTGCAACACTTGCTTTGAGTTCACGCAGCCCTTGCAGCAGCAGAGATAACGCTTCTTCCCGTTTGTCACCCAGAACATTATCGATGAAATAAATAACACCTGCCTCTCTCGCTCCTGGCGTGTCTGTTGTGGGAATAATTCTCGCCGCGATGGCCTCTAACTCCACAGCGTCTTCTTCAGCGAGGGTTTTAAACTTTTCGCCGCTTAACCTTGCCTGTTGGCCCTGATTACAAGCAGCAAGAAGCATCGGCATAGTTAACACAATTGCTGAACTACTAACCGTGCCTCCCACCGATCCTAAAAAGGTGCGACGTGACAAAGATTTTTGAGCCAAACCGAATTACTCCGAAATTACTCGATTGAAATATTTTACAGAAATACGTTGTTGGCAAAGAGTCTATCACACCGTCAAGCGAGTGACCCCTTTAGCTCAGCAAGGTGTAAGCACGCTGCAGTAGGGACTCGATTGAATGTTTGCTAGTTTCCCACAAAGGATCATCGCGCTTGCCGCGTCTGTGCAACATCAGGTTAAAGCCAGTAATAATCGCAAATTTGTAGGCCGCCAATGCCCGAAACCAGTTAATGTCAGGCAGTTCGGATCCCCATGCTTCGCGATACATCGCAATAAGTTTATCTGCCCGGGGCATGTAACGACTACGATGGGCCATATCCGCCCATGCTTCAGGATCATTAAACGTAGCGAACCAACCAACATCGTTCAGCGTGGCGCCTATGCCAACCAGTTCCCAGTCAATTACAGCCATCAGTTCCCCCCGTTTCGAGTAGAATAGGTTAGACCACTGGAAGTCACCATGGAAAATCCCGACCGGTGTGGAGCAGGGAAGCTGCTCAAGCAATAGCCTTTTCACTTCAGGAACCAGTACTAAGCGCCAAGGATCTGCCGCTTTTTCAACGAAGCGGTCCCAGCGATTAACATCATCTTCAAGCGATACGGGGTTGCCAAGATATTCGGCCTTCCCAGGATCAACTTTGTGTATCGCTGCCAGTGATTTTACAGCCTGAAGTGCCATATCAATCCTGACAGCTTCATCAAGCTTTGCCACCCATGCATTGTTATCCTGTTTTACCACGTCACCTTCTAGCTGCAGCACGATAAAATATGGTCGGCCAAACCATTGGAGATCATCACCAGACCACTTAACACGACAATGAGGTATTTCGTCAGGTAGGGCATTAAGCGCNGCAACCTGTCGTAANACATCAGCAGTGCCCTGGAGTTTCACGTTGGGTGGTGGCAGTCGGATATACCACCTGTCAATCGAATCGCTTGTCTTTACCGAAAAACCATAGGAAAACCCGGCATGTCCCGGCATCTGAAAGACATCGCAAACCTCGATGGAGTCATCTTCATAGTGGTTACGACAGAAAGGATCGAGCCTTTGTTCAAGTTCTTCCAGCTCCATCCGCTTCTCCATGCAACAATAAGGTTGGATAAAAATATTAAGAAAGATGCCGGAAGAGTTGCCCCAACAACCTCTCGCAGAACTCAAGCTGAATTCTGGCAGTTGTCTTCACTTGCAAAACAACCGGATAGGCGATAATACTCTAGATTTCGAGTGCATGGTGCATAGCACCCTACAACTGCTCGCAGACAAGCCTGGCTCTCATAAAGACAGCGAGTATCTGGAGATTATTGCCTACACGCTATCGGTTAACGAATTCCCTGCAGACAAATCAGAACTTGTCCCAAATAACCAGTTAGGCAAAATCAAAATAGTTTTCCCNTGAATCTTTCTGATTGACGGATAATTCATGTAACCCGCGAACAGGCCTAAAGATCATTTAGCAACCCCAGGAGTTAATTCTTATTTCTTCATTGGATCCAGAATAGTAATAAAACATTTTTTCACTAAAACTAGCCAGTCCTTGAATTGCTAGCCTAGATTCAAGATCATGTCTGAAAGTAGATAAGGCNCTGATCAATGCTNGCTTCTCAATTTAATCGCCGTCGCTTGTTAACAAACTCCGCTAGATTCATTCTGGGTTGCTCAACNCTGGCCCCGTTGACGAGTAATTTCGGACAGACTTTTCAGCCCGATCACGAAGTCACCGTCACTGACATGGAAGTTATCGTAGTTAATGTTACACAAAGAACGAAATGGATATTCGTGCTCCTAACGGCAAGCAATGGCGTTACGGGTNTAGGTGAAGCGTCACTCGGCCGACGNANCGAACTTAATGAACTGNATACGTTCTTTCGACTGGTGGAAGGCCAATCCCCTTTCGACATCAATCAATATCGAACAAGGGGCTGGCCAAGAGCTTCAGCTGGTAACCGAGCGGTAGCCACAGCATTCAGTGCTATAGAACACGCATTATGGGACATCGTGGGAAAAACTCTGAGTGTGCCAGTGTACCAACTGTTTGGAGGGAAGCTCCGCGACTCATTACCCGTTTATGCAAACATCAATCGGGCTACTTCTAATCGAACTCCAGAAGGGTTTGCTGAGAAAGCCCGACAAGCTGTCGCAGATGGCTTCAAGGCTATCAAAGCGGCTCCTTTCGATGGCTTTCCTCCCCTCACAGCTTCACCGAATGAAATCTCCGAAGCACGCCAACTTGGCGTGGATTGCGTATTCGCCATACGGGAAGCGATTGGCGATGATATTGCTATTAAGATCGATGCCCATAGTTTTTTCGATGTGGAGTTGTCTATCAGCGTTGCGGATCAACTATTGCCGGCTAACCTGTCCTGGTATGAAGAACCGATTGCTCCTACCCAAACAACAGATACTAAGCGAATTCATGATTCTATTTCACANACNATGGCTGGCGGTGAGTTTCTGTTCGGCGTNGAAGGCTTCGCGCCGTTATGCGAACAAAAGGCAGTAGACATTATCATGCCGGACATAAAACATTGCGGCGGATTACTCGAAGCCATCAGAATTGCTGCTGTTGCGGATGCCAATGGCATTAAAGTATCCCCTCACAATCCCAGCGGTCCGGTATCTACAGCGGCGTCNGTGGCATTNTGTGCNGCTCTACCAAACTTCGNNATACTNGAATACCANTGGGGNGAACAANCCTGGCGNAGCAANCTGGTGGNCCCCNNCGAAANTNTNGTAAATGGCACGATNNANATAAACGATAGNCCNGGCTTTGGNATAGNTCTCANTGAACAAGTACTNGCGGAACATCGNTCTTAATGAANGGCAGNATTCNNAGTTATAACNTATCNAGGNGAGATAGAAAAAAATGAAGAGTACACATNACNGCGTTCTGGCNTTGCTNNTNCGTATNGGCNTTCTGTGNTTGACTNGCTCGGCGCTTTCCGCACAGAGCGATCTGGCGGAGNATTTCGTTTTANTNGAAGGTGGTACCTTTAGTATGGGCAGTTCAGAGCGAGAAATCGGGCGAGACGAGGATGAAGGTCCTCGCCACCANGTAACTGTAGCCAGCTTTGCGCTGGCTCGNNCAGAAGTNACACGGGGCGAGTTTNCNAAATTTGTTGAGTCCACNGGTTATCNAACTGACTCTGAGAAAANTTCAACGGGCTGCGCACCGCAACCGGAAGACGGCAGCCTTACGAGNTGGCGTGAGCCTGGTTGGGATCAAACTGGCCAACACCCAGTTGTTTGTGTGAGTCGCAACGATGCGTATGCCTACGCTGAATGGAAAGGGCAGCAGATAGATATAGAACTACGCCTCCCGACCGAGGCTGAGTTTGAATATGCGCTCCGTAAACCTAATNNCACNACCTATCCNTGGGGTATCGATGGNGAAAGGGGCTGTGCATTCGGCAATATCGGAGACATCAACTTTAGGAACTTGCGCCCAGAAGTCATGAGCACAGCCGCCTGCAATGATGGTTTTACCTTTACGGCCCCAATAGGCAGTTTCAGGCCTGATGGTATAGGCACCGTTGATCTAACAGGAAATGTCTGGGAATGGACCGCTGACTGTTATGCCGATAATTATGCCGACTCACCGTCTGATAGTTCAGCAATGAAGGGTGGAGATTGCTCCGTTGGAGTTTTGCGAGGAGCCTCCTTCGATGATGGTCCTCGCTATCAGCGCTCAGCCAACCGTGTCGGGGCGGCACCTGAAAGAGGTGCCTGGGTGTTTGGGATCCGACTGGCACATGACCCGTGAAATATGTAAAACTTAAGCAGTTGCTATAGATGCTGGAGGCGAGCATGAAAACAAAACATATCCTCGCGGTTGTGGGTGCTATCGTTCTGCTGGCATTTACGTCAATTTCTGCCTACTCGCAATCAATAAACCAGAACCGAGGCAGCTATCTGGTAGAAAAAACGGCGTGGGGGCATCCCAACATTCAGGGTGTCTGGGATCGTCGTACCATTACTCCGCTAGAGCGCCCAGAACGCTTCGCTGGCAAACCTTTTCTTACTCCCGAAGAAATTAGGGCTTACGAACGTGCAAGCGCTGCGCGCGGGGATGGCAGGCCACTGGATTCAGGTCGTGGCGGCCCCTCCGTTCATGATCCTAGCGATCTCGACTATGGCTCCAATGTCGTAGCAACAGGAAGAACTTCGTTGGTGATTGATCCGGAATCCGGTCGCATTCCTCCCTACACAGAAGCAGCGCGAAAGCGTGCTTCTGCCGCCGCAAAAACAAGGGAATTGCGTGGATCAGCAGATAGCTGGACCGATCGGTCGCTAACCGAGCGCTGTCTCACTTGGGGTATACCCCAAGGGTTGTTGCCACAGGCTTATAATAATAATGTCAAGATAGTTCAGACACCTGATCATGTGATGATTTATACCGAGATGGTACACGACGTTCGCATCATTCCTCTTGATGGCCGCTCCCATTTACCAGAATCGATTACCCAGTGGCATGGCGATCCGCGAGGGCACTGGGAGGGAAATACTCTCGTGGTTGAATCTACCAACTTTTCACCGAAATCAAGCTTCCGCCGATCAAATGTAAACTTGCATCTAGTAGAACGCTTCACACGAACCGAGGATGATATGTTGCGATATGAATTCACGGTGAACGACGACACTACATGGGAACGTCCTTGGGGGATATCCTTTCCAATGATTCGCGGTGATCAACCCATCTATGAGTTTGCATGTCACGAAGGCAACTATGGCCTGCTTAACATCTTGAGTGTCGCGCGCAATCTAGAGAAACAAGCAGCCCAATAGGCAGGGATCTCTCCTCAAAATACTGGTTACCTCCGTCAGGCGAGCAATTCCAGCAAAGCCTCCGCTACAGCGTCAGGTCGGTGCGCTGGTAGATCATGGCCTGCGCCACTAACGATTCGCCTTGCACGCAGATCGCTGAATCTGGCCTGGTCACCGGTCGGATTACTCGATGGCGGCCCAAAACCACTATCAGCTCCGCGAAGGACAATTGCGGGCACATTTATTATCGGGCGCTCCGCTAGTCGCCGCTCCACCTCAATGAAGCGTTCTTCACCGGGGGCGTTTATATGCCGATGCCGGTAAGAGTGGATAACCACATTGACGAAATCTGGATTTTCAAAGGAAGATGCTGACCGATTATAGTCCTCATCACTATATTGCCATGCTGGAGACCAGGTGTCCCACAAATAGCGTATAATGTCATGTCTATTATTCTGCAATCCCACGACACCGCGTTCGGTATTGAAGTACCACTGGTACCAAAGCAGAGCTTCGAATCTGGCCGGAGCTGGATTGCCAGGAGTAATTGTGTCCTGCACCGAATACCCTCCGCAGGCCACCTGACCTCGAACCCTTTCCGGATGCAGTATTGAAGTAATGCAAGCAGCGCGGTTACCCCAGTCAAAACCTGCCGTGGCAAACTGGTCCAGTCCAAGAACATTGGCAAAATCTAACAGGTCCTGAGCTATAGCAGCTTGTTCCGCCATGCGGGGCTCATCGGGATCACGAAACAGAGTGGGTCCGTAACCTCTTAAGTAAGGTAACAGCACACGATAACCAGCTTCCGCCAGCGGCCTCGATACACCATCAAAAGACCGAACATCATAGGGGAATCCGTGTAGCAGGATTATCGGGAAGCCATTGCCCGGTCCATGCTCTTCGTAACCTATGTCTAAGACATCTGTTTGCACCATCTTGATCTCGGGAGGCGCAATCTGGGCAGTGGCAAAGTTATTTACAAGATTGCCTGCAGTGGCAATTGTTATAGCCGTCTTCTTGACAAATTCTCTTCGGGTAGGGGCCATGTCTAATTCCTTAATTCGCTAAAACACAGCAATCGGATTTACGGGCGACCCAGTCCCGTTGGGAATTGGTAGTGGAGCAATAGTTAACATGAATTCCCAACGATTCTGTTTGTCAGCCATTTCCGCCAAAGCGTCCAGATCAGACCGATCAATTAAGTGAATGCCCAGCATTGTAAGTGCAAAATCATGAAGAGCGAGAGTAGGCAGGTCGCCTACCGGTCGCGGCGTGTATCCGGGCGCCTCCCATCCAAGAATGGCAATGTCTCGCTCTCTTAGCCAGGGTATAACTGTATTATCAAATCCCGCTGCTTCAGCCCAAGTATCAAAGGTTCCTTCCATTTCACGGCGTACCCACCTGCCCCAACGCAATAACATGGCATCTCCAGATCCAACTTTAACTCCTGCCATTTCTTCCCAGGCTTCCAGGTCGGCAATCGTAATACGATAGCCAGTTTCAAGGTAGTCAACCCCTTTTAGCTTTGGAATATCGTATAACACACCACGCGTAACAATACCGTCTTTCATGGTAAGCACAGCATTTACCTTAGCGCCCTCTTCCATGGTTACAGTATCCGCCATTTCTACACCGTTCCACATCTTGCCATCGAAAAAGCGGTGTGCGAAACCGTCAATATGAGTAGTGCCTGCGCCATGAATGCACCGATACATGATTCGATCACTGGCCCCGCGTGGGCTGGCACTGATCATTTCCCATTCTATCGGGCAGGGGTTGTCGATGCTCTCGACCATGTCTGCCGTCCTAGCCAGGGAAACCGTAACCCCGCTCTTTACCAGGGCTGCTGCTTCACGACGTTTCCCAGGTGTAATCAAGTTGAGGGCCCCGAGTTCATCATCTGGACCCCANCGCCCCCAATTCGAAAGTTCTTCCTGCCAATANTCGTATTGCTCTTGAGAGACAAAGGANCCNNNATCTTGAGCCTGGANGTCTNGCTGCNNNGGGNTNATCAGAAAAAGAAANGTAGCGGTAAAANNGAACGCGNNAACCCGNAGATNTTTTNTGTAATCCATANTAAACTCCTGANNATCATTCTACCCGTCATAAGTTACNCGATAGATGACGTTTGCCATGTCNTCCGAGATCAATATTGAACCATCCGGCATATTGAGCACNTCGACCGGTCGACCCCAATTANTTTGCCCCTGCAACCANCCGTNAACAAACGGTGCATTTTCAGTGATCTCGGAATTGNCATNATTNATTCGACCCATCATTACACGGTAGCCTGATTTTGCCCTGCGATTCCAAGAACCGTGCTCTGCCCAGAATAGGGTATTATTAAAGTTATCAGGGAATGATGCGCCTCGATAGAACACCATCCCCAAAGGAGCAACATGAGCTCCCAGCTTCAATACTGGAGCCCTGTAGTCATTAAAGATTTTGCCACGACCGAAATCTGGATCTCGCAAATCCCCCTGATGAATATAGGGAAACCCGAAATGCTGACCCACACTAGTAATCCGGTTTATTTCACAAGCAGGTAGGTCGTCCCCCAGCATGTCACGGCCGTTATCAGTAAACCAGAGTTCTCTTGAAATGGGGTGCCAGTCGAATCCAACTGTATTGCGAATACCCTTAGCNATGATCTCCAGACTGCTGCCGTCTAGATCCATTCTTAACAGAGTCGCGAATATTTCTTCTTCTTCACAAACATTACATGGGGCTCCTACCGGAAAATACATTTTACCGTCTGGCCCTACCTGCAGAAACTTAAACCCATGATGCCTGCGATTAGGTAAGGAATCGTTAAGAGTTTCAGTCTGATTGGGGTTGTTCAGCTTAGAGTTAATATCGCGTATTTTTGATATGCGATTTATCTCGCCGATATAAAGNTCCCCTTCGTGATAGGCCACACCATTTGGCGAATTCAGGCCTTCAGCGATGGTGTTGACCTTGTCTGCCNCACCATCACCGTCGCTATTAATTACCGCGTACACACGGCCACGCAGGTTACCTACAAAAACTGTGTTATTCGACCCCAAGGCCAATTGCCGGGGATTTTCCACCTCGGCGTAAACTGAGATTGAAAAGCCATCGGGTAATTCAAGCTGATCGAGGTTGACTTCCTGAGCAACACAGTTGGTAACCATCAAACAACATGTAATTATTGGTATAAATTTCACGAGTAATGCCTGCGCTTCGACTAGTATATTTTTTGCTGTTCTTAATCANTCTCAAGGTACTTAATGAAATAATGTAAAGGTATTTCGTAGCGCTTAGCGTATCAATCGGCGGCGTCAATGCAAGTAGAATTTCGCCTCTCATGACAATCTACTATTGCATCTTCTGGCTCTTTAACCGGGCCGCTCTCAACATATTCTCCAGCGCATAGTTACCTTCATGACAGGCAAATTCATAGATCGANGCATTAAGCGCAGACATATTAGTTTTCACCGTGATTTTGTCAGAAAAAGTGTCCGGGTCATCAATAGTAAACTCATAGTCCAATGCGTTTTCAGCCACACGCGTGAACCGCTCAGTCAGCACCAAGTTTTCAGCCGAACCGTAGGATTCAGTGCGCAAGAGCAAGCTAGCCAACTTATAAGTAAAGTGCCTAGTCTCCACTACCAATGTATCGCCTTCCCAACGACCTCGTGAACTTCCGGTCCAATAACGAATGCGCTCATCAAGATATGGTCGACCATCCAGAGGAATGATTCTAGGGTCATTGCCNAGTTCAGACTTGATCATGACATGATCCCGGGTCTGGACGATCTGAATATTGTTGTTATATGAATTTGCCTTGATATACGGCGCAACAGTTTGCGGAAACAGTAAACATCGTGTGGCAAGAGCGAAATCTTCTGGACGGTCACAAGACACCCCTCCCCAAGCTATGCGCACGGGACGATGCGCAACGATCACTTCACCATCGTTGCAGGGATTTGAGCCCGGTGGAGATTGCTGCATGATGACGCCTCGTTGTGTTGACGGAATTCGACCATCTTTGGGATAGACAATCAGCGAAGTGCGTTTATTCGGATAGGATTCATCGAAATAGGACCAGAACGCATTGTAAGCGCCAGTGTCATTAGTGGGTCGCTCCAAAATTCGATCAGACAACCCTTCTTCTCTTGCGTTCTGATTGCGATCGAGATTATTCAAGCCATCCAGTCGCTCAACTAGCTCGTCCTCAGTGAGATATTCCCTGTTCCCGTAGCGCCTAGGCCGCTCAAATGGTGTGTTGTCATTAAAATTCCACACGCCCTGCAGAACGGGATGCCCATACTCAGTTTTCGGAACTTGGTAGTCCTGGCCTAAACCCAACGATGGCAGCAGGAAAATGCTTAAAACGCTAAACAATTTTCTCACTGTCTACTCTTTCTTCTGCATTATGGGCAATAGCTNANTGTGCTAGACAGCAGCAACCAGTTCCGGTCGCTTTTCCAGGTGACCNGTAATCTCTTCATAAGCNAGGGCAAATTCAAGAACCTTTTGGTCTTCGCCAAAGTTTCCCATGATTTGTATACCCATCGGTCGGCCTAGGGTATCGAATCCCACAGGGACATTAATTACCGGTATACCTCCGAGACTTGCGGGAATAACAACTTCCATCCAGCGATGATATGTATCCATAGAACGATTGTTAATTACTCTTGGCCAGGTCATGTCTTTGGAGTAAGGGAACACTTGAGCAGTCGGCAAAGCTAAGAAATCATAGTTTGAAAACAGGCGATTTAATTCACTGTACCAGCTGGTCCGAATCAAATTAGCCNGGGTTCGATCGGCTTCAGTCAAACGCATTGACTCTTCAATTTCCCAAATCAATTCNGGTTTTAGCTGGGCCCTAGTTTGAGGATCATCGTAAAATGATTTCATGCTTGCTCGACCCAAATGCCGAAGGGTAGTCCAGCAGAACCATAGATCTGACATAATAAATTCCGGGTGCGTGGCTTCGACATTGGCTCCGGCTCCAGACAATAAAGAGAGGCTATAGTCGCACAGATTCAATATGCCCGACTCCATTGGCAAGTAGCTATTAAGATCACCGAGCCAGCCAATTTGAACATCATGTAAATCCATAGGGTTGTGCTGCTCTGCAATCTCCTGTACTGCGATGGTCTGTAAAAGGCGAATGGTATCAGTAACGTTACGCCCCATCGGTCCAGATGTAGACAAGGCTTTCGTTCCGGAATTGTTATTGCTCATAACATTTACACTGGGTCGGAATCCGATAACGTTATTGAAAGCCCCGGGATTTCGCAGCGANCCCATCATGTCGCTGCCATCGGCAACCGGCAACATACGAGTGCCAAGCCCGCTTGCTGCTCCACCGCTGCTTCCCCCGGAAGTGAGTTCCGGGTTCCAAGCACTCCCAGTAGCGCCGAAAATGGGATTGTAAGATTGGGAGCCGAGCCCGAATTCNGGAGTGTTGGTCTTTCCAATAAATATCGCGCCTGCATTNCGAATACGAGCCACCAGACTGCTATCATTTTCGGCAATCCTATCGGCATACATAGGCGAACCACTTGTGTATCGCAATCCAGCCGCCGGGGTAAGGTCTTTAACGGCATGAGGCATGCCATGCATCCAGCCTTGGTAGTCGCCACGGGCGAGAGCCCTATCTGCATCTCTTGCCTGGTCGATAAGCTCATCGTCATCCAACATACTGATTATGGCATTGTAAACCGGGTTATATGTATGGATATGCTGCAAGTAAGCCTGCATAACTTCGGCACAACTTATGTGTCTTTCCCGTATTGCAATAGATAGATCGGTTGCTGTTAGATCTATAAGATCAGCGGGCAAATTAGCNGCAAATAATTGCCTGGAAACAGTAAGCGGGAGTGCGTAAGCAACACTCAAATATGACCCGGTTTTCAATAACTGTCTTCTGTTCATTTTCTCCACTTCCACAATTCGATTTATGTCATATGAATCAAATCAAGATCCATTTCTACTATTCTTTTTTAAAATCCGTTGCTTGTTTTCAACAATCACGGTTTCATGATCATCTCTTTAAAAGTGACCACTNCTTCCAAGTTACCTTCACTAATTCCTCGATCTACTTCTTTTACAAATTCTGGCGACGCTAATCCCACCATAAAATGAGTCCTTTCCCACAAGGTTTTAAAAATGACTGATGCAGTAACTTCTGCCACTACCCTGACAACGGCTTGCCTAGCCAAACCCTGGTCCCCAACTGTCTTGGCCCTACCATAATTCGCGCGTGGAGTATTCGCAAAGTCTACCCAAAGATTATTTAGCCGTAATATCTCTATCTCACTTAAATCACCATCATTGTATGCAGTCAGCCAAATGGTAGCTAGGTCTGCATTCTCCATAAGGCATCCGCGCCAGCGGCTGATGGAATCGGCATGCCTATCTATCGCAGCTGCCCGCTCCAGTCGGTTTGATTCCCCCATAGTGTAGTTGCGTTGCCNAACTTGTAGGGCAAGAAACACCAATGTAATCACCACGGCTATTGCGCCTGATTAGTTCACCGATAGCTCCAATTGCTTCCCAATTCATTGCTTTTTGTATCCCTGAGGCTTTAGATTCTTTGGGTAAAATTTAAGTACTCGATTATTCATCAACTGGACTCAAAGGCCAAGCTTGCTTATGCTGCCCGNAAAACNGNTTNATTCACTTAGGAGAACCCTATGAGTAGTAAAATTCACGTCGTGCAACTGTGTCTGGTTTCCCTAGTAGCGCTGGCAACACTTACCATTTCTCAAGGGCAGGAAAATGATGACCCGGTTCGTGAACTGGTGGACAGGCTGGAATTGGAAAGCTACAAGAACACCATCTGGGGTTTAGCTCAATTCGGAGACCGGCGCCAAGGAACCGAGCGCAACCGAAGGGCAGTCGACTGGATCGAACAGCAATTCGAAGCATTAGGCTGCTCTCCCGAGCGCCTGCACTACATCTACAATCCTGAACCTAGCCCTCCTCGAACGAGGAGACCACAGCCCAATGAACATAGAGACCTAACGACGCCAACCGGAGGCNNGGTAGGACGAAACGGCGTTGGTCCTGGCGGTGCTTCGATATACGGANACCGAGNNCCAACGGGGGTTAACCGTGATTTGATGGCACAACCCGATGAAGACATACGTAACTTGAACAANGAAGAGCCGATAAACGGNCCTCGCTCTGAAGTGTATTGCACAAAGGTTGGCACTGTACATCCGGATGAGATGTATATTATCGGTGCGCACATGGACGGCCACGGTGTTAACCAGGCTGTAAATGATGACGGCTCCGGCACTGCCCTGGTTATGGAACTTGCCCGGATCTTCAGTGCAGCTGATGTGGAAACGGAAGTTTCGATTCGATTCGCTCTTTGGAACAACGAAGAGACCGGACTGAACGGCTCCCGAGCCTACGTGGAACAGCGCAACGGCTTACAAGGTATCGAAAATCCTCCCGGCTCAGGACGGTACCCGGAGCCTAAGTGGCTCGGTATGATTCAACATGACATGATGCTTTGGGATCATGGAGCTCCCAGAGCCGATGGCACGGTGAGCGCGGATCAACGACCAGAAGCAGATGTGAACATCGAGTTTCAGTNTAATTCTGATCTTTCAGCTGAGTCGATGGAACTGGCTTTCTTCTTCAAGGCGGCTTCGGATGAATACAATACCGATTATCCGGCAACGGTCGGTCCGCATATGACTAATACAGACTCAACCCCATTCATGAATCTGGTACCTTCCATCAGCCTCAGGGAGAATGAAAGGGGCGCTCATACCGGGGCTGGTTGGAACCCGACCTGGCATACGCCCTTGGATGTGTGGACTACCTTCGATGATGAAGATTTTCGGCTAGGCCTAAACGCAGCTCAGACTACGCTAGCAGCTATAGCACGATTGACTGGCGCGAACTTGAAAGACTAAGCGGCAGAAATAAAAAAGGTCAAAGTTAAATTGTTCACTTTGACCTTCTTTGTTTTACAGGTAAGTACTATTAATTCTGTTGGCCAGGCTGGCCCAATGCTTCAAGTCTGCGCCACCCACCCAGTATNCCCGCCATGCTGTAGTTACCTTCATGGCAGGCATATTCATACATGGGCAACTCGGCTCTTCGCATTGGGAACATCGCGGTCCAAGGCGCTGTCCACGTGGCTGGATCGCTTATAGTAAACTCATAGCCAAGCGTATTTGCATCGATNAACCAGAACTTCTCGACCAAATGCATATTGGCGCTGGAGTTGCCGAATGCAGTGGATCTTGCAAAGTTCTTGGTTTCGACGATTAGCGTATCACCTTCCCAGGTCGCGACAGAATCCCCTTCCCATTTGCGCGGCACCTCGCGATGCTCGGTATCAGTTAAACGTACCGGTCTAATGTTGTGGATCATTTCATTATGAATCACGAAATAATCGTCAGTCTGTACAATTTGTACATTGTTGTTATAGGCACTAGGTATCATTGGCGGCCCTGAGTTAAAACCCATGATGCATCGTTCTGCCAACGGTCTCACCTCTATACCTTCTGCCAANCGCGCTGCTTCTCTTCTGGAACTATTTCGATCCCGAGCAGCTTCCGTGAGCGAAGGTATACGTCCATCGGGAGGGTCGGTAACCAATGAAGTACGCATGTCATCAAGAAGNTCTTCACCACGATCGTACCAGAACTGATTGTAATCACCGGTTGTTGTGGTGTCAGTGAAATTATCCCTATCACGGCGCACCAATTCGGAATCCTCGAATTCCTGAAACTCGTCTTCGGTAAGAAACTCTTTCCCTTCTAGGCTAGAGGGTCGCTGAAGNGGGGTGATGGTNCGGAAGTCCCAAGTNCCCTGCATGTCAGGTCGACCGTTGCCAAGACGCGGNAAGGTAGAACTATCGGAAGAGGGCTGCGCCAATATGACCAGTGGAGAAAAGATAATGCCTGCCAGCAGGACTATCCCTGCTGTTTTCTTGTGAGATCTTTGAACCTTCATTCAAACCTCCATTTTTTCTTAAACAAGAGCGAGTAACGTAAATCAGGAACTNCTATATAGCTCCTGAAATTACGCCTGATAGACGAATATTTCAAGAACAACGGGTTAAAATAGAGACAATTTANGTATCAGGTGACCGCGTGGACTTTTCGCGGAATGGGCTTACAAATAATTAAAGTCAGATTTTTTCACTTAGAAGGTNGCTATNGCATTCAGTGGAGAACCTGTTCCATTTTGTATCCGTAATGGAGCAGCTGTGAGGAGAAACTCCCATTTGTTAAGCTCCACGGCCTTTTCAGCGACAGCCTCGAGATTCATGGCATCCAGAATTGGCATACCTAGAGCTACCAAAACCATCATATGAACCGGTGACCCTANACCTTCTACCCCGGAGGGGGAGACATCNAANGCCGCATCNGATCCTATGATCGCTGCATCCCTTTCCTTTAACCACTCTACTGTCGACACATGCCAACCCGCAAATCCCTCACTGGCCCAAGGACCCAATGCTTCCCTGCGCGCCCAGCGACCAGTTCGTAGCAAAACAGCATCGCCGCTTTTCACGCGCAGNCCTGTCTCCGCTTCCCATGACTCGAGATCAGTCACTGTTACAGCATAGCCGGGTTCCAACCATCCCTGTCCTTTTAAGCGCGGAATATCCATAAGGATTGCTCGAGTGAAAATACCATNGATCATAGTCATGACAGACCCNCNATCACAACCTGCATCAGTGACATCAGCGATTGACCGGTCGTTGTAATACTTCCCCCGGTAGTGATGGTGACAAAGCGAATCAATGTGGGAATGTACCAGTCCATGAAAACGAACACCTACCCTGTCTACGGCCCAAGGATTGCTGGTAGTGGGCCGCACCTCCATCGAATGCTCGAAGGGGTTGCTATTGTCCACTGCGCTTTCCGTGATCAAGTCTTGTGCCATTGACACCGACACTCCATGTTCTACAAGCCGTGCAGCTTCCAGGCGCTTTTCTGCTGTTATCAGATTGAGTGTACCAAGCTGGTCATCAGATCCCCACCGGCCCCAATTGGATAACTGGGTGACCATAAGATCCACTTGCTCCGAGGTGATTTGCTGGCTTTCTACGGAGGTAGACACAAAGACAAACAACGAAAGAGAAAAAAGAGACGCGATTACCTTAAATTTGGCCATTGCCCTTGCCTATATTAATTAACATCAAATTTTAGTCGGTTCTTAATACTGTCGGCTGATCCAGGCCGAGCAAGGTCGCAGGGTTGTTTCGGGCCATCATTTGAATTTGAGTTTGATTAATCCCCGCTTCGATTAGCGCCTTTATAAATTGTCTCATCCCCGTAGCATGATCCGGGTTTCCAGCCTGACCGAAATCGGAGGATATAATAAAATGTTCGGCGCCTATGGACTGAATCACTTCTACATAATCTTTCAATAGCTCCGGATTTGTATAGGCTGCCAACCAATCCAACTCCATCATGGCTCCAGCATCAGCCATCTGTTGCATCTGCAGATTTGTTGCATCCTGCCCGAACACATGAGTGACCAAAATTTGCCTGACCCCCTGCTTTTTGGCGAAAGGAATCAGCACTAAAACTTCTTCCGGTGCTGAATGACCCATCGCAAGGATCAAGTTATTCTCGGCGACAATTTGAAACACTTCTACCAGTTCAGCCACTGGGTTCCCGTTTTTCATAACACTGACGTAGGTTGCACCGGTACCTGCACGCTTAACATAAAACTCCGCATCAAAGGTAGGTAACCAGACCACCTTCCCCCGACCTCCATCAAATGCTACCGATTGGCGAACAGCTTCCGGATTTATGCCTCCTACCGCACGGTTAAGCGCTATTCCGCCAAATATCTCCAACCCTTCGACCTGCTCTAGGGCAAGTGCGGCTCGATCAGCAGTCATGGTGAAATGATTCTTAAGGACAATAGCCCTTAATCCCGCATCCCGTGCCCTACGGGCAGCCTCAAGGTCATTCATGGCACGAGGGAGAGAGTCGGGTCCGGCGTGCACGTGCATGTCAATTACACCGGTAAGATTAACGTCCTGTGCCTGACCCGGCGCCAGCCAAATAAAAAGAGTTATAAAATAAATAAACGTAGGAAATACTTTATTCACTTGCTGGCTCGATAATTATTCCACGTGAAAAAGCAGGGAAATAACTTCCTCTGTTTTCCTGTTTCCTAACATCTATTCCTTGGGAGTGCCGTTACCATTCATACCCATTGATTCATAACGACGCCAACCAGCTAAGATCCCCGGCAAACCATGATTTCCTTCATGACAGGCATATTCATAGATCGGGTCTTCAATATGTCTCATGGGAAATTTTGCCGACCAGCTCCGGTCCCAGGACAGCGGATCTTCGATGGTGAAGTCGTATTCTAGAGTCTCAGAGTTCACGCGACGAAAGCGCTCTTCCAGTTTCATTTGCTTGGAGGTGCCACGCCCGTTGTCATGATAATAAAAATGCTGCGTACTGATCACTAGGGTATCGCCGTCCCAACGAGCAATAGAATCACCGTCCCACTTGATATGGCGTGTCTGATGTTCTTCATCGAAACGGATGATTCGGGCGCGATGGATCATTTCGCTGAGGATCATGACATGATCTTCAGTTTGTACGATCTGTATGTTGTTATTATATGCTCCCGGAACCAGCGGTGGGCCTGCGCCACCACTCATCAGACATCGATCCGCCAAAGTACGAGCTTCGGGGCCGGTGCTGAGCCTGCGGTTCTCTCCCCTGGCCCTCGCCCGTTCGCGACCGGCAGCATTTAAAGAAGGCATACGGCCGTTGGGCGGATCGTAGACAAGTGAAGTTCTACGATCAGAAATGGTTTTCACACCGCGTTCATACCAAAAATTGTTGTAAGAAATAACTCCCGGAGGATAACCAGCGCCTCCGACGGAATCGATGATTAAATCACGGTTCTGGCGCCGGTTCTCAAAATCTTCCCATTCTGCAGCCTGCTCAGCCGTTAGCACTTCTAGATGCTCCAATTCGCGAGGACGATTCAGAGGAGTCAACGTTCGATAAGTATAGATACCCTGCAGATTGGGGGATCCATACTCTGTACGAGGAAACTCGGAAGATTGAGCGTATAACGTTCCAGCCATTAACAAGCCCGCAACAATCATACTTAATTGCAATAGGAATTTTTCGTTCACGTAAGCCTCCGTCCTTTGAATTCAAATATCGGTCTTTCTTTAAACGGTTGTAGTAGAACTACCTTGCCAAAGTTACGCCTTCGCTGAATTTTTTCAAGTGTAATTTTGCACTAGGCCAAATCGCTATCTTTGTATAAATTTATGTAAATCTGGCTTAACGGTATCTGCTACATAAATGTCGCCATTGGGCGAAATAGTCATGTAATGCGCTTCACCAAACTCCCCCAGCCTTTTACCGGGTTCGCCGGTAGCAGCAATGGCCTTGCCAGCTTCGTCCAATTTAAGTATTTCGCCTGCAAAGCCGCTCACCATGTAGAGCTGGTAGTCCGCGGTAAAGTGCAAGCCACAGGGCAAACCTTTGTATGCCCACTCTTTTATATAGCCACCTTCGTCGTCAAATATCTGAATACGACGGTTCTGGCGATCGGCCACATAGATCAGACCCTCTTGATCGACGACTATGGAATGNGGTGTGTCGAACTCGCCGGAACCAGTACCCAATCCACCCCACTTCTTGATGAAATCGCCATGCCGATCGTATTTCAGTAGCTGGGGGGTACCGCGGCCATGGCCCACCAAAACAAAAATCTCACCTTCAGCATTGATGGTAAGGTCCGTCGGTTCGAATAACAATCCATCCTCTGGCTCTCCTGGCTGCCCCGGTTTGCCCAAAGTTAGTAGCACTTCGCCGTCTAGATTCATTTTCCTCACCGTGTGACCGTTTACATCGGTAGTCCAGATATTGCCATCGGGATCAAGCCTCATGCCGTGGGGTCTAACATAGTCACCCTGACCCCAGCTCCGCACGAACTTTCCCTCTGCGTCAAACTCCATCAACGGATTAGGTCCTCGGTTGAAGACCACCAAATGATCTTCCCTAGTCCACACCACGCTGGACGGAGCACCCATTTCTAGATCAGCNGGAATTTTAAGGCCGTGCACCACTGCCATGAATCCTAGGTCAGGTGCATCTTCCATCTGGTGAGGGTCCGGGCCTTCCAGTACTTGGCTATTACCATTTAACGCGAAACCCATAAAGAGAAGCAATACTATGAGAATTCGTACCTGAAATTGAATACAGCGATTGGGAATCGTCATTTTTTATACCCCTTCTTAATTCTGCTATTTGCCAAGTTTTATCGGGTGACAGGAATGCCACAAATATATCTTTATGACAAGAAATCTGACAATAAATAAAGGTGATTATTCGCGCGAACGATAATAAGGGGAACAGATTCGGCAGTGCTCACGAGCATACGTGTCACTTCTACTTATCTTTGTATATCACGATCAAATAAGTTCGATAACCCCCGCTTCTTTTAGCTGTTTCATTTCCTGATGATCGATTCCAAGCTCGGAAAGTATTTTTTCGTTCGCTTGCCCCAATAACTGCGCTGGCTGATCCGCCTTGTGCTGAATTCCCTGAATTACNAAGGGGGATCTCACAGCACGCATGCGTCCTTCACTAGGATGATCATACTCTTCAAACAAGCCAACAGCATTAAGATGCTCGTCTTCTAGAAGTTCATTCAGATAATTGACCTTGGTATGGGGTATGTCCGCATTTCTCAAAAGTTCGCACCATTCATCGGTCGTCTTCTCTGGAGTCATCTCATGGATCATTTGATATAGCGTGTTGATGTTTTCACTGCGCTTGACGGCGTCAGTGACGATTTCTAGCTCGGCCAGTTCAGGCCGTTCTACCAAGTGAAAAAAGTCTCTCCAGTTTTTTGTGCTATACGGTAGCAANGCTATGTAACCATCAGCTGTTGGATAAGGATTCCGATAAGGAGCATTCAAACGATCGTAACCTGTGCCACCCATGCTCGGTACAAAACTCTGCCCAGCCATTTGTTCCGTCATTAAAAACGAAACAATTCCCTCAAACATAGGTGCTTCTATGGCGCATCCTTTGCCAGTGCTTTGTTTGTGAAGCAAACCACCCAATATGGCAATTGTTAATTGAAGGCCTGCCACTTTATCGGCAACGATAGTGGGCAAATAGCGCGGCCGACCTTCCTTGTCAGCATTTACGTATGCCAGACCCGACGCTGCCTGTATTATGTCATCATACGCAGGCACGTCAGCCAGTGGGCCTTTTTCGCCAAATCCCTGGGCATTGCAGTAGACGATATTTGAATTCCGAGATTTCACATCTTTGTAACCAATGCCCAACTTGATTGCTGTCTTGGTTCGCATGTTATGAACAACTACGTCTGCGGTGGCTGCAAGCCGATAAAAAATATCCTTCCCCTGATCACTCTTAAGATTCAGAGCCAGAGATTGCTTGTTACGATTGCAATTCACAAACCCAGCTCCCATCTGATCAGATCGCCCAGGTCGCACGGCACGAAACATATCTCCTTCGATACTTTCTATTTTTATAACTTCGGCACCAAAATCACCAAGCATTTGGGTCGCATAGGGGCCCAACACAACGGAGGTTAAGTCGAGGACCCGGATTCCATTCAAAATAGCAAACATTGATTTTTTCCTAAAAACCGCCAAGCAGTGTACTAAAGGCAGAGCTTACGGACGCTGCCCGATTAGATTAACAAACAAAAAGCTGAACTACTGGGTTAATGTTTCGTTTAAGGTGCCCGACAGGTAAAGTTTTCCGCCTCATTAACACTGCCTGAACCGGTGTAGACTCCTACTTCCGGATAGGGACAAAGGGGTCTGCTGCGATCCACCTCACCATCGATGCGATGCACAGCGGTAATACTTTCTGGCGCCTCACCCCGTTCCACCCAAGTCTCCAAAATAGAAAGCGAATCGAAACTGTTTGGCCCCGGACCACCGGCGCAATGACCCATACCCGGCGCCATGAACAAGCGATAGGAATCGTGGATCGCCTCCCGGCCTCCAAATGTCGCGACCACTCTTTCGTAGTACTGGGTAGCATTCTTGGGTGAAATTTGAGGATCACTCCAACCGTGATAAGCGATAAGTTTGCCTCCGTTGTCAAAGAACTCACTGAGGTCGGTATCAAGTGCATTTAATGTGTCGTCATCTGTCTGCTCTGCTTTGACGATGTCGGTCTCGAAATCGAACTGATCGATGTTCCATTCTTCTTTGCCGTACACTAGGTAACGGTATTGATCAATTCCAGTGGCGCGGGCGGAACGTGTCCATCCTAGATCAGTCCAACCCTTTTCACTGCCCGGTAACAACCCCGTAATAGCGCGTCCTGTGGCTGGATTGACAGGAGAATCGTAGATCATTTTTACAGTGTTTACCTGTTCGGACGTTAAGCAGTGCGTGGAGGAATCGCTGCTACACTGCAGCACAGAGGGATCAAAATCACATTGGGCCGGTTTTCCAATCAGGCCGTCGACTAAACCATCATCCGCATCGCAGGCAGTAATTGCGGCGTTGTAAACCAAGTCTCGGTCAGCTTCCAAAAGGCGTGCAGTTTCATTCGCTTGCAGGTAGGTCGCGATACGCAGAGATGCAGCCGCCCTCCCAGTCCAGTCTGCACCGGGCGCACCTGCGACAATGCCGTCGAAATCTGCAGGAAAGCGTTGCGCCTCTTTCATCGCTTGTCGGCCTCCAGCGGAACAACCAGTAAAGTATGAATAACGAAGCTCGTCATCATAGAAAGTAGCGATAATCTGCTTAGAGGCCACATTCATTTCATGAACTGCACGCCATCCAAAATCTACGACTTTTTCGGGATGCCCCAGGCCAAAGCTCGCAGTGTTGCCNAGATGCCCCGTATCGGTGGAGCTGGCGGCAAAGCCTCGAGACAGAGGCAGAACCAGAGCCCCGTGACGAACATTTCCCGTAAAAGCCCCATTGCCAACAGCCACGTACTTTCCATTCCAATTTCGGGTGGGTAACCACAACTCCATCTCGATATCTGAGTCTGCACTTGGTGTCATCGTGGCTACCACTCTACAAAATTCTGGCAGCGACCCAAAATTACCCCTTACTTCATCAAATTGCCCTTTATCCACTATTTCGCTAATCGTAATTTCCACATTGGGCAGGCTCAAAGACCCGAGGCCTTGGCACGCTTGTGTTGATTGCTGCGCATGCACTAAAGAGCTGAACGCGAGTAGTGAAAGAGCGGCATAGATTACGAAAAGCTTTTGGGAAATCATAGCTGTTCCTCCGGGGAGTCTTGTTATCAGAAGTTGCTTGATCCCAAGCATAATCACACTCCGCTCAGGAGTCTAGCCAACCAAGAAATAGGTCGATGAGTTGCGGTGGACGGTGATAAACCAACCCTTCTTTTGATTCAATAAAGCTCTGAGTTGTTAGTTGATCACCACCGTCGCTTGCATCTCAGGATGCAGGGCGCAGAAGATCTGATAGTTGCCCGGCTCATTGAAAGAAATTTCGTAGGTACCACCAGTACCCAGCACTCCGCTATCAAACTCGCCGGGACGAGGATTAATGGACGAACCAGCCGTTACTGTATGAGGTACTCCGTCAGCGTTACCGAACCTGATGGTTTCACCCACGTTAGCCTCAACACTGCCAAAGCTGAAGTTGATGATCGGTGCAGCCACTGCGCCTCCATCGCTTATAGTACGGATCTCGAGGAGCTCTCCTGGCGAGGAAGCGAGGGGCCATACGCTGGGATTGAACATGGAGAATACCCCACCCTGGGGATCGAATTCGGGTACCACGTAAGTGTGCATCATCCAACTCGGCATTACCGGTACGAAGACACCACCGCCCGCCGCACACTCCTCAGGAGTTGCGCTTGTTGCGGTTACCTCGACCTCGTCACTGACGTCGTTTGCGTTTTCTACGGTCCCACCGGCACAGGTATTGTGGTGCACATGCCAATTGTCAAGATTACCCGCGAAGGCGTCGGGATGTTTCTCACTGAGAGCAAGATTAAACACTGCGCCCACAGGCCGGAAACCCTCTTCTCCCATAAATTTGTCCCCATCGCAGTATCCGATGTCGGGCCTAGGAATCCGTTCGCCACCTTCTTTAGCAAACAGAATCATTTGGGGACGATCGGGATTGAATCCCATGCCAGCCCCAGGGTCTGTCACATGGATCCCCATGTTGGCAGTCTGGGCTGAGGATACGTTAAGACCTGCCGCGCAGGCATCGTCAAGTGTCTCGTACTGCAAGACGGCAGCCTCGACCCGAGCGAGCTGGCCAAGCAATTCACCGAGTGTGTCGCGGTCCATTTCAAGGTAGTCGGGTATTTCACCACCCGCATCATAGATCGCTTTGAGTTCGACATAGGAACACTCTTGGGCGAGCTGCTGACATCGAACCTGGCGGCCTAAAGGCCCCTCGATAAGGGTTGCCACAATGTCGTCGCCCTGACGCTGATATACGTAGCGGCTGAATCCGTAGGCTCCTAATGGCTCGTCTGGAGTGACATCAGGCAGCGATCGATCATTTGGAGGACTTGCCAGTTCGGCGACCTGTGCCGCGTAGTCAGGCAGGACGACTTCTTGTTGAGNATCNATGGTCTCCGAGCAAGCGGGTATNGTTAAAGCCACCACCATCGCGCTTCNTATCAATCGTCGCATACTCCCTTCCCCCTTTGATTATTTTGGAACTTACGGTCATTGAANAGCTTGAGCGTATCAGCCANCCTAGNCTCTGTCGAGTCTATTTCGGGATCCTGCCTNCNCATAGAATATACCAATTAACTGCNCCAGAGCTGTGAACTTCNGGCGNCTGCGNANTCGCGNTTAACCAACCTCTGCTAACTACCAGACCCTTAGTGCAGTTCTGTTTNCCNTCCACCAANGANCCAAGCCNAGCNNTCTTGCTCTAAAGCCATGGNTTGCAGTTTCCGNNCCCNTATTTTTTTCCTANCTGCGACAACCTTCGAAACGTTTAGATTCCACTTGAATCAGTGTAACCTGATAATGTTTACCCAAATTTCTGTTAAAGANCTAACTNTTATCTCCAAGTTTAAGTGAAACATCATGAACAATGAGAAATTAGCTGGCATTCTATTGCTACTCGTTTTAGTCCCTTTTTTTGACTCCCAAGGGCAAACCTCTCCAACCTCCGATTTTCGACCCCTGACCCAAGAAATGCTCAATAATCCAAATCCCGGCGACTGGCTAATGTGGCGGGGCGGGTATGAAAACTGGGGCTATAGCCCACTAGACCAAATAACTCGCGATAATGTCGATCGCCTCTCACTGGCCTGGTCCTGGGCCTTTGCGCCCGCTGCAACGGGATCCAACGGAATGCAGGTTGAACCGACCGTCTACGATGGCATCATGTACCTACGCCATTCTAATGAGAAATATTCGGCTCATGACGCCGCTACTGGCGACCAGATCTGGGAATATTCACGACCTATAACCGGCGAAGTAATTCAAGGAGATACCCGCTTAACCATACATCGGGGCCGAGGCGTATTTATTTATGGAGACAAGCTAATTTCCCATGCTACCGACGGCATGCTTTTTGCGCTACACCCTGCCACGGGACAATTGTTATGGGAATCAGCGATGGTGGATTATCGATCCGGGCAGCAGCCCAGTGGAGCGCCAGTGGCCTATGGGGGGGTTGTCGTTGTGCCATACAACTGTACTGCATGGACGGCAGCTGACCCTTGTCATCTGTCCGCTTATAGCACCGAGAATGGCGAATTATTGTGGCGCTGGTTCACCAGCCCAACTCCGGATGACCCTATGCATCGTACCTGGGGAGATGACCCCCAAGTTTATCCCCTTGAACAGCGACGTAATATGTCACCGTGGATGACTCCCGCAGTTGATACCGATCGTGGACTGTTTATTTTCGGTATCGGTTCCAGTGCTCCGCAGCAACCTGAACTGGCAGGCACGAATGGGGAATGGCCTGATCGTCTCTATCAGGGCTCGACGGTTGCTCTAGACCATCGTACTGGCGAATTGGTCTGGTGGGCTCAACATCATTCTGATATGTGGAACGATGATGCGGTGTATGACCGTATTCTTGTCGACGCCAAAGTTGATCCAGACCCACCGAATGCGTTGGGTATAAACCCATCCATTGACGCAGATAAAACACGTGAGTTAGTAATCGGATCTTTCTCCAAGGATGCGATCTTTTACGTTTATGACAGAAGCGATGGTACGTTCCTGTATGCTCGACCAACTGCATACCAGAACATTATTTCAGGCTATGATGGGACAACTGGCGCTTATACTATAGAGCCTGATGCAATTATGACGGCAGACGTTAATCACGAGGCTACGATTTGTCGCGAGAATCGACAAATCCCCCAAGGTGCCTACAGCCCTTTGACCAACGCCTACTATGTACCAGCATTCAATGGTCCTTGTTCAGTGATGAAGCTAAATTCACCCGAGCCCTCAATCGAAACAGGTTACAACACTTCCTATATAGCGACAGTTCCCAGCCCAGCCGAACAACTGGGCCAACCCGAAGCGATCGATGTCACTACCGGCAAGACTCTGTGGCGACTTGAAAGGGAAANCCCGCTGTATGGCATGCTCACTACCGGTGGTGGTCTCTTATTTGCAGCTGATACAAACCGACGTTTCCACGCCATNGATCAATGGACTGGGGAAGTGCTGTGGGAAACTATTCTCAGCGGTGCGAGCGATATGGCCCCGATTACCTATTCGGCTGGTGGTCGACAATTCGTAGCCGTAATAGCGCCCAGCGGAACTCAAGCCGCCGCTCAGCATGCAGGCCAACTGGGCCTGCGCGCAGCCACCGGCATCGGCAATATCGGGCATAGCCTGTTCGTATTTGCCCTGCCCACAAAGTAGAGCAATCACGAAGAACCGATCCCGAGTATCAGGTCTACTATGACTCACTCTCTCTCTGTCAGAGAAGCCCGGAAAATCGTGCTTTACAGCCAGTGTCTCGATAATCGCCGTCATTTCGGCAGCGGCACAGATGGGACNCTGGAAGCCATCGAGCACCTTGGTTACGTTCAACTCGATACNCTTTCTGTCGTTGAAAGAGCGCACCACCACACNCTTTGGAACCGACTCGGGAAATTTCAGCCTCTACACATCGATCAGCTACAACGAGAGGGTCAGATTTTTGAACACTGGGCTCATGCACTGGCCCTGCTTCCCATGAAGGACTACCGCTACTCCTTGCCAATGATGAATCGCATCGCAGCCGGTGATATCCACTGGTCGCCAAAGAACACCAGGATAACCAAGAATGTTTTGGAGCGTATTAAAGCCGAGGGGCCTCTACAAGCAAGGGATTTCGGTGGTAGGCGACCCGATAATAAAATGTGGTCACGATCTCCTTCAAAGAGGGCTTTAGAGCAACTTTTTATCGAGGGGGAACTCATGATCCCCTACCGTATCAACTTCCGGAAAGTCTATGACCTCAGAGAACGGGTCCTGCCCACTGGTGTGGATACATCAGTACCTAGCGAAGAAGAACTGTGTCGCCATTTGATCGCNAGCTTTCTCCGAGCCCACGGNCTAGGCAGCGTAAAAGAAATNANTTACCTACGTAAAGGAATTGGCCCAGCTATGCGACGCACTGCAANGGAAATGGAAGAAGACGGACTCGTAGTACCCATCGAAATCAAAGGAAAAGGAAAAGGAAAAGAGTANTTCAGTACGCCANGNACACTCGCTCTACAGCTTCAAAANCTNCCCCGCAGCAGTTTGCGTATCTTGTCACCGTTCGATAATGCAATCATCCAACGCAATNGAGTGAACAANCTGTTTGATTTTGACTNCCAGATCGAGTGNTATGTAAAGAAGGATAANCGCCNNTTCGGCTATTTCTGTTTACCAATATTACACCGGAACAGCTTGGTAGGAAGAATTGACGCCAANGCAGATAGAAAAAGAGGNGTGTTGCTTTTGTACCNCNTGCAATTAGAAACCTCCATAACCGATACCGACGCAGTGCTCCAAGCCCTGAACCCGGAATTGAAGCGCTTTGCTGTATTCAATGGATGCGACACGCTGCAACTCTGTCACTATAACGGCAATGGGCGACACCCGGATTTCGCTTAATTAATCCAATACCAAAAATCAGGTCAGGTCCCTGTAAGGGGTATCTGCCGAGCCCAACCGATCAATCGACACCCCCATTCGCTGCATCAGAGCCAAATGAATCCCAGCGAGGTCTGTTGCTTCTTTATGCTCAATGTACCGACCTGTCCGAATGGTACCGCCCCCACCACCGGCTATGAGAGTTGGTAAATTCGAAGCGTCGTGCTCGTTGCCATCTCCAATGGCTCCCCCCATTAAAACCATACTATTATCCAGTAGAGAGTTTCCATTCGGCTCGCGAATCGATTTCATGCGNTCAAGCAAATANGCAACCTGTTTATGATGCCACCGAATGACTTCGGCATACATAGCTCGTTTTTGCTCCACTGACTCCCAAGAAGTAGAGCCATCGTCATCCTCAGTCATACCTGATGCGTTCTGGTAATGCGACAACGCATGCCAGGTCCCTTTAACTTCGGGAATAAAATTAAAATAACGATTCGATTGGCCATGATCCAACATAAAGGTGCAAACCCGGGTAGCATCAGATTGAAACGCCATAATCATTATATCCATCATCAGCCGAATGTATGATTCATGATCTGCTGGAATACCAGGTGTTGGGGCAACCAAAGTATCTGTTAATGCACCATCTTCACGCATTTCTTTGGACTGGCGCTCAGCGAACTCAATACGNCGCTCCAACGCGCGAATAGATTCAAAATACTCATCTAAGCGGAGGCTATCTGCTGAACTTACCACATTGCCTAGAGACCGCGCATCGGCAAGCACTGCATCCATCACTGACCGATTACCGGTCCCACCTGTCTGCGTATTGAACATCCGATCAAATATAGTCCGAGGTTCAATTTCCCTTGCCATAGGCCGGTCAGGAGTTGACCAAGAAATGGCATTACGAGGAAGTGAATTTGAAAAATATCCCTCTCCCTTCAAAGACAATTCAAGGGAGGGAAGAAGAGTTTCTTCTCTCAAGTGTCTCGCGACAATTTGGTCGGCTGAAACACCACCAGAGTTAACAGCTCTAGAATCATAATCATAGCCGGTTAACCAAGTTGGAGTTCCGTTTACGTGACCATTACCATCTGGGGTCCAAATATTACTAGGAATTATAATATTGCCCTTGTGGGGTTCCAGCGGACTCATCCATTTATTTAGCTTAATCAACCTACCATTTTGATCTGTTTCCTCTGGGTACCANATTCCTCTGGGAATCCCATTAGGGAAATAAAGATAAGCTAACCGATTTATACCAGTCGGTATTGAGGAAACTGTCAAAGGCGCCTGCGCAAACGTTGGAACAACATCTAGCAGTGGGAGCGCAATTGAGGCTCCTATTCCCCGCAAAATAGCGCGCCTAGAATAAATTCCCGCTTTCATTAATTAATCCCCTCACTAGGATTCTTTTTATACTGGAATGGATAGCTGGCGACAACCTCCTGTAACAAAGTCTGAAACCGGTAGTCATTTCTTTCTAGGACACTAATAATATTTAAGATTGCCGGTTCATCATAGTATTCAAGCTGTCGACCCAAAGCATACGCCAGCATCTTGGAAACCACTTGCCTCACCAAATCGTCTTCACGGTCTCGGAGGATCGCTTGTTTGAGCCCTGCAGGACCTTCAAAGCCTTCGCCATCNGGAAGAGAACCCGTACTGGAAATTGGTTTCCTAGTGTTTTTGAAATGAATCGTAATTGGCTCAGAACTAGTTTCGGTGTTGATCGTAATNGATTCATCAGCTTCTTCAGCACTATCTACCCTTGAACGAAAATCATATGTTTCGCGCCACTGTCCAAAAAAAGAAAAATTCTCCATGCTAAAACCAATAGGATCAATACGGCTATGACAGCCTCGGCAATACTCATTGGAAGAGTGCATTTCTACTTTTTCTCGGAAACTCATCTCCCTCATTTGCTGAAGCTCTTGACTCAGCACTCCCACATTCGGGGGTGGTTCTGGAGGCGGGGTACCTAGAACTGTATCGAGCACATATACACCACGCTTAACCGGGCTNGTTGTCGTGTAATTTGAGGTGAGTGCGAGAATGCTCGCATGCCCCAGGATACCGCCTCGATTAGGATCATCAANAGGTATTCGACGCATGTGATCGCCACTAATTCCTTCTATACCATAAAGCGTGGTCGCTAGTTCCTCGTTTACAAAAGTGTAATCCGAATCAATGAGATTTCTAATTGGCGAATCCCCACGCAATAGTGACATAAAAAACATAGAAGTCTCATCGCGCATCGCTGTCATCAAGCTAGCGGTGCACCAGGGGTTATCGATTGGATCCAGCCAGATACGGGTGCCAACATTGTGAAATCCTAACCATTGTGCAGCAAAAACATCACCCAGAGTGTTAGCTTTTTGATCTTCTAACATACGGAAAACTTGGTTCCGTAGAACTGTCTGGTCACTTAATTTACCTTCCTTAGCTAAATCAAATAATTCCTGGTCTGGCATTGTGGCCCACAAGAAATAGGACAGACGTGAAGCTAATTCGAAGTCCGATACTGGGAAAGACTCCTTTCCGTCGCGACCAACTTCCACTCTTAGCAGAAATTTTGGCGAGATTAATACTGTTTGCAGGACTTGCTTTATAGCGCTCTCGTAAGAAAGTCCTTCGGCTCTGGCCTGGGTAAATTGCGCCACTGCCTGTTTAACTTCCATGCTTTCCGTAGGCCTGCGATAAGCTCGCCCCATGAAATTGGCCAGAACAGCTTCAGCGGCTTTGTCTTCACCTACATAAGCGCCGGGTGTCTCAATATATATAATTTCCCGGGTTCGCCAATGAATTGCTGAACTCGGTTCTGCCGGCAGCGCAAGTTCCAAGATGCTCTGAGCTGCACCAATATATCTCTCCATCAGAGAAGATTGAAGGAATAATGTATTGTAAGAATTTTCGAATCCACTGGATCCGATCAGCTCTGTTGGGAAGCGGTCAGTAACATTTAATTCGACACCGAATAAATCCCTTATCGTGTTGTCGTACTCGGTGTGGGTTAGCCTCTTCATCAACTCAAACCCGGGATCATCGATTGAGGAATAGTCAAAACCATCAATGTTCTGCCGCAGCAGTGAGAGCATTCTGGCTCTTACTTCGTCGTCGGGCTGCGGCGCACCGGGAGGTGGCATGTTGCCAACTTCCAGCACTCCGATAATGCGGCGCCAAGTGTCCAAGTTTTTAACCAGCGGCCGGTCTTCCAACAACGCGCTGAGGTTGATTCCTGCTGTTTGAATAGCCGCCCCATGGCAGGTTAAACAGTTTTCTTCGAGTAGCGTTGTCAGTTCATGCGCAGCTTCCGTCTGGGCAAAAATAAACGAGTTGGCAAACCCGAATGAGACTAAAGCAACGAGCAAGAGAGTCAGGTTTGTGGCTCGAAATTTTGTTCTTTTAGTGGTGTACACGGTGCGATGTTAAAGTTCGTCTTTTTAGAGGCGTCTAAATAATAACATGTGGTTAGGGCCTAGAGTACGGCATACGTTACGAATACTCCCATTGCCATGGCCCCTTCAGTACGTAACAAGCGTTGTCATCTAACAACACCCTGATCAGCTTCAAGTTGCAAGCGTCTGATGCCCGCCATAACACCGTGAAAACCATAATTGCCTTCGTGGCATGCGTACTCGTATATTGGTTGATCCATACTTCGCATGGGTATTACCGCCGTCCACGGAGCGATCCAGGTGGTTGGGTCCTCGATAGTAAATTGATATTGAATGCTATCTGCTCCTGTCCGGGTGAATTTTTCCACAAGATGCATCTTCGAGGTTGAATCGGCAAAGGCGGTACCTTTCCAAAAGTTAACCGTATCGACGACTAGGGTATTGCCTTCCCAATGTCCCACTGAATCGCCCTCCCAATTCATCGACGGCCCATCTCTGTGCTCCTTATTCATTCTCACAACTCGCACGTTGTGAATCATTTCATTCATGATCATAAAATAAGCACTGGTCTGCACGAACTGCACATTGAGATTATAGGAACCAGGTTGCATAGGAGGACCTGAGGTCCGTGTAACGATGCACCGTTCAGCATAAGGCCTTGCCTCCGGCCCCAGACTAAGTTCGCGCATGGTGGAAACATCGCGGCGCCGTTGAAGAGCTTCTTCAGTCAGAGCGGGGATACGCCCGTTGGGAGGATCCACAATTAAGGAAGTACGGCGATCCACGACCGTATCATCTCCACGTTCGTACCAGAATTCGTTGTAGGAAATTACGCCAGGTGGATACTGAGCACCCCCAACAGAGTCGATAATGAGGTCACGATTCTGCCGCCGGTTCTCAAAAGCGGTCCATTCGGCTGCTTCTTCTTCTGTTAACACCGAGCGCTCTCCCAGTTCAGTTGGCCGTTGCATCGGGGTCAGGGTCCGGAAGGTAAATGTGCCCTGCAGGTCAGGATGCCCGTCAGGAGCCCTGGGTGGCTCGTAGTCTGACGGCTGACTCACGGCCAAGGGTGATAGAAGTGACATGAAAATAGCAATCAGGAAATTTCTGCTCGTCATCGAAGGGTCCTCCGAACTTGTGTTACTCAGGCGCTATCTTGTTTGGCGTTGGCTCGTTGCTGATTCAGGTATTTGATCAATGTTAAGGTTTCTCCCGGATCCATCCGGCCTACCGGGGAATTGCTGTACGTTGACATCATCAACTTCCCACTGCGCGAGATTAAAAATTCACTGGGTTGAATGTGGTCCCGTCGCGGCTCCCACCAGGCTCCGATAGCATCGCCTTCTTCCCGGCTGACTCCCCAACCCACGGGAAACCCGGTATTTTCAGCGATAGCCTTCAGATCTTCTTCGCTATCTACAGANGCCGCGATAATTGATACACCCTCTTCCCGAAACGCAGCACGGCGTTCCTCGAATCCNGCCAGCAGCCGGCAACAGTAGGGTCACCAGTGGCCTCGAAAGAACAATACGATGGTCATCGGCGAGNCAAGNTCTCCAGGTAACTGGATCTCGTCGCCACCCACTNCNTGNAGTGTTATTTCTGGGAAAATTTCGCCTGGGTTGAGTTTCTGGGCCATCATTCGCCTGCTTCCGGTGGACTACTGCCTAGCTTACACCGAATTCCCTCAAGATGCGGGAGTTTTACGGAAATATAAACAAGAAATATCATCTACATCAACATCTACTTGAATAGATTTTTATCAATCCTCTGCAAAATAAATTTCGAGGAAACACGTTTTTTTTTAACGCATTTCGGCTCAAATGCTATTTGTGCCCCCAAAGGCCAGAAAATTGACCTAAATAACCTGTATTTTGAGTGGACTTTTAGGTAGCCAGTACATATCCTTCGCTTATGGACGAACGCCAGCTCTGACTTGATTATTATAAATCGAGTTTGAGTGGGCATATTCGTTATAAAAAAAATCTGATACTTGAAAGGGGAAGTAAATGAACAAGAGACCAAACTTGGCAAATCGGATCCTTCCGGCTGCCATTACACTGGGTCTGCTCGCTCCGGTTGGGTTCGCGCCTGCCGTGCACGGGCAGGAAGCAGAAAGCGGTGGCCTTCTAGAGGAAATCATCATTACAGGTTCTCGTGGAAGACCAAGAACAGTAGCTGATTCGCCTGTGCCAATTGACGTGTTCTCAGCTCAGGATCTTGAGGATGTGTCTTATACCGATACCAACGATATCTTAAGAACGCTGGTACCTTCGTTCAACCTGTCACGGCAACCGATCTCGGATGGATCTACATTCATTCGACCGGCCAGTCTGCGTGGACTGCCAACAGACAAGACTCTGGTGTTGGTAAATTCAAAGCGCCGCCACCGCTCAGCACTCGTTTCTATCGGGGGCAGTGGTACCCAAAACCCTGATATGTCAACTATTCCAGCCTCCGCGATAGGAGGTATCGAAGTGCTGCGAGACGGTGCGTCAGCGCAGTACGGTTCTGATGCCATCGCGGGTGTAATTAACTTCATCCTTAAGGATAACCGTGAGGGAGGGAGCCTCTCCATAGATACCGGTGAATACTCCGAAGGCGACGGTAAGAAAACCACTATCGTGGGTAATATTGGACTGCCGTTGGGCGACGATGGCTTCATAAGTATCTCAGGCGAGCTTTATGAGGCAGATGCTACAAGCCGGGGAGTACAATATTGTGGTGGTTGGTTCTGCGTAGACCCCGCAGATGCTGGGTACAACAGTAGCGCCTGGTATACGGAATTTACTGAAGATCCTACCTACCAGGCCGGCGTATCTGCTGCGAACGTAGGTTATGGCAATGTGGTCCAGCCTTGGGGTGAACCGGACGCATCGGCGGCTAGTATATTC
>NZNL01000080.1 GCA_002694855.1 Gammaproteobacteria bacterium | reverse complement strand
CCTAGCGGGTCCCTGTAAAGGAAAGAGTCTGAAACCAGTCCCTTTCATCATCGAAAATGGCATGGTTATGGTGGAAAAGCATATACTTAACCTTCCTACACATCGTTGATTAGATTAAATGATTACCGAAAGTTCCTGTTTTATGCTAAGTGTTGAGGTGTCAATATCAAACTCTGTACCGTAGGCTTGAATTTCGACTCCTGCTGCTTCTGCCTGNCGNAACAAACGACCATATTCNGGATCTATATCATCAGCNGGATANACTTGATNAATNCCTTCGTGTTGAACACAGAACAGAAGAACCGCTCNATCTCCGACTGAAGCTATTTCGATAAGTTCTTGCATATGTTTNTGNCCNCGCTTGGTAACNGCATCCGGAAACAAGCCCATACCATCACCTATGCCNAGGCTGACATTTTTGACTTCAACAAAACACCTTCTGCATTGATTATTAACCATATCTTCCAGCAAGATATCTATTCTGCTGTTTTGCGCCCCATAAGGGACCTCTTTACGTACGGTGGAATAGCCCTGCAGGGAACGAATCACATTATTATAAATAGCTTCCAGCACTAATTTGTTAGCAGAAACAGTATTGATTCCCACCTTGTATCGGTTATCGACCTCTATAATCTCCCAGGTGTTTGGATACTTTCTCTCAGCATTCTTTGACGTAGAATACCAGATCCTGCTGCCTGCCTGTTGGCAATTATACATAGAACCTGTGTTAGGGCAATGAACAGTAATTGTAGCCCCATCGGCCAGTTCAACGTCCGCCAGGAATCGCTTGTAACGCTTTATCAGCTTAGCCTCTTGTAACGGCGGGTCAAATTGCATAACTGATTTCTCTTTTTAATGCTGATTCTATATATTTNAGCTAACAGCAGCCCGCAATCTTTCAACCCCAATTTCAAGGTTTTTCATACTCGTAGTAAAGGCAAAGCGCACNAATTGATTNGCNTGATAATCTCCAAAATCGGATCCCGGTGTACTCGCTACATCAAATTTTTCAAGCAGGTCTGCACAGAATNGCTCTGAATCGCACGAAAACNTNGAAATATCCGCATAGACATAGAATGCACCCTGGATTTGTTCNGGTAATTTGAACCCTAGTGCTTCAAGCTCNGTCGTTAAGTAATCTCGACGTTTCCGAAACTCGTCACGACGCTCTTTTAGAATGACCTTCGACTCTTGGGTAAAAGCAGCTAGTGCTGCATACTGGGCAATTGAAGAAGCAGATATATAAAGGTTTTGCGCNAGGACATTAGCTTTGTCCGCAATCGATTCGGGAACTACAATCCAACCCAGACGCCATCCGGTCATGCCAAAATACTTAGAAAAACTATTTACGACAAAACAGTTCTGATCCAGNTCCAAGACACTNGGCATATCTTCCACGTAATGAAGACCTTGGTAAATTTCATCCACCAATACGTGCAGGCCTTTCCCTCTAGCCCATGCGCATGTCGACTTTAAAAGGTCTCTTTTAATAATAGTTCCAGTTGGATTGCTTGGTGAAGCAAGCCAAAGGCCGGTAGTATTAGGTTGAACATATTGATCCAACTGTGACAAGGTTGGCTGAAAGTTATGTTCCCACCCAACTGGGACTAGTTGTGGCTCNGCCGACATTAAATGAATAAAGTTTCTGACACACGGGTAGGCTGGATCACTGAGCAGAATACCGTCACCTACGTATACAAGAAGATTAGCTAATAAGGTCAACCCTCCACTAGCACCAGGTGTAATCAAAATTCTCTCCCTAGAAAGTTCAACGTTGTGCCAGTCTCGGTAGTGCTGAACAAGGCTATCCCTCAATTCGCTAATACCTGCCGCTGCGGTATATTGGGTCAANCCATTATCTAAGGCTTTTTTCGCCGCATCTACAATTGGCTTGGGCGTAGAAAAATCCGGTTCCCCCACTTCCATATGAACAATATTCCGACCTTGTTGTTCCAGCTCGGCAGCCCGATGCATTACGGTCATAACCCTAAAAGGATTTACTTTTTCAAGATTAAGAGAGGTAGAAACCGTTGGTGATTTAGAAGAGAAATCCATTATTGATGCTTTGATGAATCGTACTCCTCATTATAGAGGATGAGTTTCCAAAAACGGTAGGAATATTAAGACTCAAGACAGAGTAAAGAGATTACNATATTTTCATATGAATTTTATAGCATCCCAGCTTAGAATCTGATAGGTTACCCAGCTTTCTGAAAATCGAGTGCTGTGGANCAGAGCAATTTCTTTCCACAAGTAGTAGATAATTACTCGAATTAACAAACACTTGAGCTATATTAACCAGATGAAAGCCATGGTTGGTACAGCCTACTTTGACTCAAGAAGGCAATAGAGATCATGTCCAATACCACCAGCTCTGATACTCCACCAGTTTTCAAGAACTTCGTCCCTTACAAGCCAAAGAAAGGCGAAGAATACATGAACGAGAAACAACGNGATCATTTTAAAAAAATATTGTCGGATTGGCGGGAGTTATTGATGCAAGAAGTTGATCGAACTGTAACCCACATGCAGGATGACGCGGCTAATTATCCTGACCCGGCCGATCGCGCAACCCAGGAAGAAGAGTTCAGTCTCGAACTAAGAACTCGAGACAGAGAAAGAAAACTGATTAAGAAGATAGATAGCACTATCGAATCTATCGCTCAGGATGATTATGGATTTTGTGAATCTTGTGGGATCGAAATTGGTATTCGCAGGCTTGAAGCAAGGCCCACGGCCAATAAATGCATCGATTGCAAAACCCTTGATGAAATCAAAGANAAACAACTCGGCAGTTAAAAATCTATCAATTTCAACTAGAAACTTTGGATTAGTTCTGTTCCTATCTTCTCTTATTCTCTTAAATACCTTTCTCGAATTGCACTGGCTTAAGACTCACCAATTGCAATAGATCATAGCAATTTCAATGTCGGTTCCCTCTCAANTTAACAGCACCAAAACCTACATTGGAAGATTTGCACCGTCTCCTACCGGGCCTCTACATCTTGGATCTCTTATTACAGCAGTTGCCAGCTATATCGATGCAAAAGCGAATAAGGGCCTTTGGTTAGTGCGGATTGAAGATTTAGATCCCCCGCGAGAACCACCCAAAGCGGCTGATGAGATATTAATCCAATTGAANCGCCTTGGTTTGGAATGGGATGGTAAAGTACTCTATCAGAGCACTCGATCNACTTTTTACCAGGAAGCACTCGATTTACTAATAGAGAGAGGACTGTGTTTTAAATGNGATTGCACTCGCCCGCGAGTCAAAGCTATGGGATCGGTATATGATGGNTCCTGCAGAGAGCGCTCCGTTCCGTCAGAAAATGAATTTGCTATCCGGCTCAAAACGGAATCCATTGAGATTGGCTTTGAGGATCTTATACAAGGTTATTTNCAACAGAATATCAGAAAAGAAGTCGGTGATTTTATTATTCTTCGTAAAGATAAGCTATTTGCCTATCAACTCGCTGTGGTGGTAGATGATGCTTTCCAAGGAATCACTAATNTCATCCGAGGATTTGATTTGTTAGATTCAACCCCGCGGCAAATATATCAACAAAGAGTGCTCGGTTACGCCACTCCGCAGTATGGTCATGTTCCAATAGTAGTCAATAAGCAAGGCCTGAAGCTTAGCAAGCAAAATTTTGCTGAGCCGGTTAATACCCATAACTCGTCTGAGCTTATTCATCTTGTCCTCCAGTTTCTGGGGCAATCACCTCCTAATAATAATCAAAGCAAAGAACCACGGGTTCAATTACAGAGGGCTATCGAAAACTGGGATATACAGGCTGTGCCCAAGTTAGCTAATATCTCCCAGGACACACAGGAATAAAGGTTAATCCGTGTATATACCTCGCCCCATACGACAAATTTTACTAGATTTACCGCTGGGTGTTTGTTCACTTAGTTTTGATAATGAAGTAATCATGTGGAATCGCGCACTCGAAGAATTTACAGGAATAAAATCTGCCGACGTTGTAGGCTCACAGCTTACTGACTTGAGCGAGCCTTGGTTGTCACTTATCAGTAATTTTCTCGAAAAGGATTCCAGCCACAACTATAAAAATTATTTTGAATTGGACGGAAAGAAAAAAGCAGTAACTCTGCACAAGGCGATTATCAATGAATTAGATGAAAAAAATTCAAGCAAACATGGCAGGGATGATGTTTACTTCTTCGAAGGCACAATTGTACTGCTGGAAGATATTACAGAAACTGAAATTTTGGAAGCGAGCCTTACGCATAGCGAGCGTTTGGCTTCCATAGGTAGGCTAGCCGCTGGAGTAGCCCATGAAATTGGGAATCCTATCACTGCTATTGCATGCCTTGCACAGACAATTCGTGATGAGTATAAGGATAAAGAATTGAATAATTTGGCTGAGCAAATTATTCAACAGACCAGTAGAACCTCAAAAATTTTACAATCACTTGTAAATTTTGCTCACGCCGGCACCAGTCAAACCCATTACGAGAAAGAAGTAATTTCCGTGCTTGAGTGCATGGAAGAAGCCAAAACGTTAATCTTACTCGATAAGAAAAGCAAAGATATCCAATTCCAAATGGAATGTGATCCTAAAACTAGGATTTTGGGGGATACACAGCGCTTACTGCAAGTGCTCGTGAACCTGATTAGTAACGCCCGCGATGCAAGTCCACCTAATAGCACTATTTTATTACNAACTATTATTAAGGCAGACTGGGTATGTATTACGATAACGGATGAAGGAGTTGGCATATCTCCAAACATNAAAGATAGAGTATTTGACCCCTTTTTTACTACTAAAGAGGCNGGGGAAGGCACTGGATTAGGTCTCTCCCTAGCTTTCAGCATAGTAGAGGATTTAGATGGCGATATTGATATAATTAGCCCGGTTGATAAAAGCAAAGGAACGGGAACGCAAGTAATAATACGATTTCCCTGTTATGATGAGANCAATGATATTGTCCGTGAAAATCGAAAGTAAAAAGGCGAGGCTCAATAATGTGCGAACAAGCAAGTGCAATTAAAATCGTCGCATATTGTTAGACGCACATTAAATTAGTAATGAACCAAGTTTTAGTAGTAGAAGATGAAGCAGTAATCCGCAGTGCACTGAAGCGATTACTCGAACGTCACAAATACCAAGTGAGCGAAGCAGGATCTGTCAAAGAATCATTGGAAAAATATGACTTGGACAAATTCGATGTAGTCATCAGCGACCTTCGCTTACCTGGTGCACCTGGCACCGATATTATCAAAGCCACCAAGGCCCCTGTTCTTATAATGACGAGCTATTCAAGTATTCGGTCTGCGATTGACTCGATGAAGATGGGAGCCGTGGACTATATTGCCAAGCCTTTCGAACATAACGAAATTATCGAAACACTAAGCAAAATAATTCGTGAGCGCGCTACGCTCGATAAAAAAGAAAAACCTGATAGTGAAGAGCCCCAACAACCAATTCATGGAATGATCGGTAGCTGCCCGCAAATGATGGAACTGTTCCGACGAATTCGAAAGGTAGCGCAAACCAACTCCACAGTTCTCATAAATGGTGAGTCAGGTACAGGCAAAGAACTAGTGGCTCGGGCAATTCACAACCTAAGTGATCGCAAGGACCAGGAAATGATTTCGGTAAATTGCGCCGCAATCCCTGAAAATCTAATTGAGTCCGAGTTGTTCGGTCACGAGAAAGATGCATTTACTGGCGCGACAGCTACTCGTACTGGTCTCGTCGAAGCAGCCAACCGCAGCACACTGTTTCTCGATGAGATAGGTGAATTACCATTAGAGGCCCAGGCGCGCCTACTGAGATTGCTTCAAGAAAACGAAATTCGCAAGGTCGGTTCAGTTCAATCGAAGAAGGTAGATGTAAGGCTGGTAGTTGCTACTCATCGAGATTTAAAACAGTTGGTTGCAGATGGGTACTTTCGGGAAGATCTCTACTATCGTATAAACGTTATGGCTCTCCTGATACCTCCGTTGCGGGAGAGAGGCAATGATATTCTTGAAGTGGCCGACGCCATTTTACAAAAAACCTGTCTTCGATTGAAAACGTCAATGTTGAATTTCAATGATAGTGCCAGCCATGCGATTGCTAAATATGCATGGCCCGGTAATGTCCGTGAATTGGAAAATGCTATAGAAAGGGCTGTAGTTCTGGCGGAAAAAAACAATATAGGCGAAGAATTGCTCGCTATCGATCTTGAAAGCACCAAAATCGCCGAATCCCCCGCACCCATTCCCAACGAGCCTGCTGAAGAACTTTCGCTTGAAGATTACTTTCAACGTTTCGTGTTGGAACATCAAGATGTAATGAACGAAACTCAACTCGCCAAGAAGCTCGGAATTAGTCGTAAATGTCTCTGGGAGAGACGACAGCGCTTTGGAATTCCCCGCAAGAGTAACAAAAAGCAAATCGCCTAATTTCTTTGGCCCTTCCACTATTGCTAATCGAGATTGCGCCACAAAACAGGAAACAAGATTTCATAAGGCTGGAAGACCACATTTCGTAAGCTTTTTGGCCATCTACGCCAAAATCGACACAATTGTTACTGCTACAATTTTTCTCAAATTTCAGGGAATTTTCGTAACAATTTGGGAGATAGAATAAACNGCAACTAATTTCTAAAAATGTAACTTGCTGAAATTTAGTAGTTTATATATATTGGTATAGTAAGTTCGTTATTTAACGAGCTAATAACAATAAATAAAAATAATAAGCCTCAATAAAAACAAAAATAGCATTACTGAGTTAANAAACTAAGGTTAGTGCATTTAATAATAAAAAGGCTGTATTTGGCGTTTGTATGACTCATTGTCATGTGACACCAAGTTAGACAGCCTGTTGCTTATGCGGCGCCGCACTTGGCTCCCTGTACATAAAAATAAAAGCAATTAACTAGTAATAACAACAATAGCTATTTTCTTCCCAAAGGGGGGTGGTTTTTCACCCCCCTTAAATATCTCCTGATAATATTAAATTTTCCAAATTCTGCTATTTATCTTAGGCCAGTGTATCATCCAGTCTAGCCCATAAGGGCCAGTGAATGATCACTTTTATAAGCAGGGTATCTGCTACGAATTGAAGCAATTTTGCTATTTAATTCAAATTCTGCCCTCCAGTTTCTAGAATGTGACTCCTTTAAGTGGTTCGAGTTGTAACTGAATACAGATGAGTTTAAAGCCTTCTTTGACCGGTTTGGATAAGGCCTGCATTATCGAGCGCGATCAACACCCGATCTCTCGCAAACAGATTGCTCCAAATGCACTAAAAGTCTTATACAGATTTAGGGACGCAGGATTTTACGCCTTTTTAGTCGGCGGTGGGGTCCGTGACTTACTTCTTGGAAATAAACCCAAAGATTTCGATATAGCAACGAACGCTACTCCTAATGAGATTAAAGGCCTTTTTAGGAACGCAAGAATTATAGGTCGTCGATTCAAGATTGTGCATATNCGTTTCGGCAGAGAAATTATAGANGTAACCACTTTTAGAGCTCACCATCATCCGGAGAATAAGATTGCCGATCATATTCCACGAAAACAGATTCGTGGACTAGATTCAGCGCACTCCAATTCTGGAATGATTCTGCGCGATAATGTTTATGGAGACATTGACCAGGATGCTTTACAAAGAGACTTCACAGTTAATGCGCTTTACTACACTATCGAAAACTTCCGAGTGCTTGATTTTAATACTGGTATAGCAGACNTAGATAAAAGAGAAATACGTATTATTGGCGATCCTTTTACTAGATACAGGGAAGATCCNGTGCGAATGCTGCGGGCAGTTAGGTTCTCTGCCAAGCTAAATTTTTCAATAGAAGAGTCTACGGAGAAACCCTTTAAGCAATTAGGTCATCTTTTGAAATCTGTATCACCCCACCGCTTATTTGATGAGACACTTAAACTCTTGGCAGGAGGCTATGCGGTAGCCACTTTCAACAAGTTGAGAACACTCNACCTTGGCCAGTACCTGTTCGCACCAACACTAGATGCAATGGAAGAAGCGGAACTACCGTGGAAAAAGTTAGTAGATCTTGCNTTGGCAAATACAGATAAGCGTCTTGCTATTGATAAATCAGTTACTCCTGCTTTTTTGTTTGCCGCCCTACTTTGGCCAGTCCTTAAGTTGAACTTAACTAAACCAATCTATTCGGGGGCGAACCGTCATGACCACTTTATCCAGGCNGCAAATCAAACATTTATGGAACAACAGAACTATACGGCNATACCGAGGAGANTCACCTCGACCAGTAGAGATATTTGGGAACTCCAATATCGATTGGAAAGACGTAACAAACGAAGCATCGAAGCCGCACTCAATCATCCCCGATTTCGAGCTGCCTATGACCTACTCTTGCTNCGTGAACAGGCTGGAGAGGATCTCGGCGGACTGGGCCAGTGGTGGACGGACTTTCAAAACAGTGATACAAACCNGAAAAAGCAAATGATCACTGCTATTTCCCAGTCGAGAAGGCGCCGACAAGGAAGCAGAAAANGCAATGAGTCGGGTGTTACTGAGTGACAAAACAATCAAACTTAACTAAAACCCTACCTGCTTATATCGCTATTGAAGGACCAATAGGTGTTGGAAAAACGAGTCTTNCTAGGCGCCTCGCCGATACTTTCAATTATGATGTGTTACTCGAAAAGAGTAATGAGAATCCATTTCTCGATCGTTTCTATCAAAATCCTCGTCAACATGCGCTATCAACACAGTTATTTTTTTTATTCCAACGTTCTCAGCAATTACAGGAATTACGGCAAGATGACATGTTTGAACCTGTTAGAGTATCCGACTTCCTTATCGACAAGGATCAACTATTTGCCCAACAAAACCTCGATCTCGATGAATATGAGCTGTATCTAAAAGTGTATCGTCACTTAACGATGGATGCNCCCACGCCGGATCTNGTCATNTATCTACAAGCTCCCACCGAGGTCCTCTTAGACCGAATTCGNAAACGCGGAATAAAAGCCGAACAATATATCGAGCAAGGCTATCTAGAAAANATTAACAACACCTACGCGGAATATTTTCACTATTACGAGAAAACTTCCCTCTTAATCGTTAACAGCNGCGAGATGGACCTAGTGGGAAATGAAGATGACTATCAATTGTTAGTAGATTATATTGTTTCCCTGCCTAGTGGCACACATTACTTTAATCCTGGACCATCGCTGTTATAACACAGCAAATCCCACAGGCACTGTAAAACTCCGCGGCCAAACTGCAGTATTTTGCCCTTTGCCACGAAATTTGGATGGTAGACAAATATGAATACACATAAATCCAGCTCTAATATAACACTATCCACTCTGCGGGATATTAAACAGAGAGGAGAAAAATTTACCTGCCTCACGGCATATGATGCTTGTTTTGCCTCTATTCTCAGCGAGGCAGGCGTTGAAGTTCTGCTAATTGGAGACTCTTTAGGAATGGTCCTNCAAGGACACGACAGCACACTCCCCGTCACCATGGATGACATGATNTATCATACACAGTGCGTGAACCGGGGNAATAAAGGGTCATTATTAATGGCTGATTTGCCTTTNATGAGCTATGCCTCAGAAACGCAGACTCTCGAAAACGCCGCGGCCCTGATGCGCGCTGGCGCGCATATGGTCAAATTGGAGGGCGGCGCATGGATAGCCAATACTACCAAGTTGCTTGCTGAACGCGGGATACCAGTGTGTGCTCACATGGGACTAACACCACAATCTGTCAATCGAATTGGCGGTTTTTATGTACAAGGAAGAGACACAGCACAAGCTCAAATGATTCTTCAAGAAGCTCAACTATTAGAGGATTCGGGGGCAAATATCCTACTACTGGAATGCGTTCCGAAATCATTAGCAAAAACTATTACAGAATCCGTCAATGTTCCTGTGATAGGAATTGGGGCTGGCCCTGATACTACAGCGCAGATAATGGTATTACATGACGTATTAGGCATTTCCCCTATTACACCACGATTCGTCAAGAATTTTTTAGCCGGATCAAAAAATGGTATTCCTGGCGCTATTGAAGCATATGTAGAAGCAGTTAAAGAAAAAACTTTTCCCACAAATGATCACTGCTTCAATTAGTCAGCTTTACTGGTTATGCAAACGATAACTTCCATTTCGCAACTCCGCAAATTATTAGACAACCACCGAATGGCCGAGCAATCGATCGGTGTAATACCAACCATGGGAAACCTACACGCCGGCCACATGATGCTGGTCAAAGCTGCAATTCAATCCTGCTCCTTTGTGATAAGTACAATTTTCGTTAATCCACTGCAGTTCGGCCCTAACGAAGACATTACTGCCTACCCACGGACCCTTAACGAGGATAAGAAAAAATTAGACATTGCCGGCTGCAATTGTCTGTTTGCTCCCTCAGTAGAGGAGATCTATGGCTTTGATCCTTCGAAATCCACTGTTATCCAAGTCCCAGGAATTTCTGAGCTTCATTGCGGAAAAAGTAGACCGGGACATTTTGAAGGGGTTGCTACTGTGGTGAGCAAGTTATTCAACATCATCCGACCCGATAGGGCATTTTTTGGACTAAAAGACTACCAGCAATACTTACTCATAAAACAATTAGTCAAGGATCTGGTGTTTGAGATTGAAATTATCGGCATTGAAATTGAACGGGAATCAGATGGCTTAGCTGTGAGCTCACGCAATGCGTACCTAACCGCTGAAGAAAGAGAAATTGCCCCTTTTCTATATGCCTGTTTAAATGATGTCGCCACTGCGATTCTTAACAACGACAGGGACTACCGAAGACTTGAAAAAGAAGGGTTACAGAAACTCCAGGAAGCTGGATTTCACCCTGACTACTTTTCTATCTGCCACGCAGAAACTCTGCAATCTGCTAATGCGAAAGATGATTCAATCGTATTGCTGGCTGCAGTCACTCTAGGCTCCTGCCGCTTAATCGACAATCTTCGCATAAAAATCGCTTAGCTCATTGAAATGTAGAGAAAATATATCCTTCAAAACTTCGAATCATTTGAGTAGCCCGTATCTTTAAGGCATACTGACCGACCCCTGCGAGACCATTGCCAAGTAACATTTTNAAGTGGCACTTAATTTAAATTCACTCAATCCAATAAGTTGGAAAATTNAANAAAACTCGAAAAAATATACAGGAAACNGTCATGTCAGAAGTCGTCATTCATCCGGTTAGTAAGGCTGCCGCCAGTCGTAGCCATTTGAATCCGCAGCGGTTTGAAGAGCTTTACAGGCAATCCATAGAATCTCCGGAAGAATTTTGGGCGGAACAAGCAGGTGAGCTGATTTACTGGCATGAGCCGTGGAAAACCGTAATTGACAGCGACTTTACCAAAGCTGAAGCGAAGTGGTTTTCAGGTGCTCGGTTAAACGTGGCATTTAATTGTATCGATCGGCATTTGGAACGCCGTGGAGAACAAACCGCCATAATCTGGGAAGGCGATGAACCAAGTGATGATAAAAAGATTACCTACCGAGAACTTCACCAACACGTCTGCAGACTGTCCAACGCACTGAAACAGCGGGGGGTCGAGAAAGGCGATAGAGTCTGTATCTACATGCCCATGATACCCGAAGCCGCCTATGCGATGCTGGCTTGTGCCCGCATTGGAGCTATTCACTCGGTAGTTTTTGGTGGGTTTTCGCCTGAATCTCTAAAAGATCGAATTTTAGACTCTGACTGCCAAACCATTATTACGGCCGACCAAGGCGTGAGGGGCGGTAGAATTATCCCACTAAAATCAAATGTTGATAAGGCCCTCGACCAATGCCCAAACGTCCACTCCGTTTTTGTCGTTCGGCGCACCAATGCGGAGGTACCCTGGTTCGACGAGCGAGATGTGTGTTATCACAAGGCAACTGCAGCTGCTAATGAATTTTGTGAACCTGAACTCATGGAAGCTGAAGATCCACTCTTTATTCTTTACACGTCGGGCTCAACCGGCAAACCAAAAGGTGTACTGCATACCACAGCGGGATATTTGGTTGGAGCAAGCATTACCCATAAATATGTATTTGACTATCATAATGGCGATGTTTACTGGTGCACAGCCGACATAGGCTGGGTGACAGGCCATTCATATATCGTTTATGGCCCACTAGCGAACGGTGCCATTACCCTCATGTTTGAAGGTGTACCAACTTACCCTGATACCTCACGATTTTGGCAGGTTGTGGACAAGCATCAAGTCAATATTTTTTACACTGCGCCAACGGCAATTAGGGCATTAATGTCAGCAGGAGACGAGCCTGTTACTAAAACTTCACGCGCCTCACTAAGACTATTAGGATCGGTTGGCGAGCCCATAAATCCCGAAGCCTGGGAGTGGTACTATAACGTAGTGGGGGATTCACGCTGCCCAATTGTGGACACCTGGTGGCAGACGGAGACCGGAGCCATCATGATATCTCCGCTACCAGGAATAAATGATTTGAAGCCAGGATCAGCTACCAAACCCTTTTTTGGTGTGCGCCCTGCGTTATTGGATGCAGACGGCAATGAATTGGTGGGTGCTGCAACGGGTAACTTGGTTCTTGCTCAAAGCTGGCCTAGTCAAATACGGACCATCTTCGGTGACCACCAGCGATGTATTGAAACCTACTTTACCACATACCCCGGATATTATTTTACAGGCGACAGCGCTCGCAGAGATGAAGATGGAGATTATTGGGTAACCGGCCGGGTAGACGATGTCATCAATGTGTCGGGCCATCGACTCGGAACAGCCGAGATTGAAAGTGCTCTAGTGCTCCATAATTCTGTGGCAGAGGCAGCCGTTGTAGGCTATCCCCATGACATTAAGGGTCAGGGGATTTATGCCTACGTTACGCTGATGAGTAGTGAAGATCCTACTGAAAACCTAAGAACAGAATTAATACAGTTTGTTGGAACAGAAATCGGCGCTTTCGCTAAACCCGAAGTTATTCAATTTGCACCCGGATTACCTAAAACTCGATCTGGAAAGATCATGCGGCGAATACTTCGGAAAATTGCAGCTAATGAATTGGATAGCCTCGGGGACACCACTACACTTGCCGAACCTTCTGTAGTAGAGCAACTCATAGAAAATCGAGCCAACAAATAAAAACTTAAAAAGAGCAGTTGTGTTGAGGGCACATCTCTCCGCTCAGAGGGCTCATCCGTTCTTAAAAAAGAATAGCTATGCAGCATCCATCAAAATTCAAAATTGACTTCGAGTAATCTATGCTAGTAAGGGCTTATCGAAACCTGGCAGTACTATTTCCATTAACACTGCGGGGAACCGCTGCATTGGTAATTGCAGCAGGGGCATTGAGCGTTTACGGATACGGCTCACTGGATCTGGTTGTCTTTTCACTGGCAATTTGTGCGCTAGCTATACTAGTTTTTTGTCTGTTCTGTTCGGTGGGAAGCGGGCTATTTATAGTTCGACGCATTCACCAAGAATTAAGGAGNGCTGAAGCGAAAGTAATACCTATTAACGCTGAAGCCGGATTTCCCAATGAAACAGGTTTCGTATTACCTACCATAAATTTTTTCCCCCTGGTTAGATTATCCTGGAGCATCGTCAGTCCAGATTATATAAAAACCAGGGTTCGCATATCATCCAGAAATGAACTTGTTGAAGAGATCATTCCTCAAAAACGTTGCTTTACAGATACTATTGTCCGTGAGTTCGGAGTTTCAGATGTTCTAGGGTTTTGTAACTATTCATGGCGACTGAATCAGTNTGTTAGTTGCAGGGTATTACCAAGAATAAATACGGTAAAACCATTACCCCTGTTGCGCTCACTTACTGCCGAAGATGGAATTCCCAGCCCTGTGGGAGAACCAGAAGGAGATCGCATGGAGATACGTCCGTATACCCCTGGGGATTCGGTTCGTAATATTATGTGGAAAGTTTATGCNAGAAATCGTCAGCTGAATGTGCGCCTGGCTGAGAAAAGCGTTTTCCAGAGCAAGCGCACCATAGCTTACCTTCTGAGCAGCGAGCATGATGAAGCCGCCGCAGCCGCAGCCCGAGTAGCTCTAGAGGCAGGTGCGATGGGTGAAGACTGGGCATTTGGGGCAGACGGATCGAAACAACTATGTGAAACGCTTGAATCTGCCTTGGATGCTATCGCTAAATCCCGGGCAATTGGACTACCACACANTTATGGGCTTGACAATTTCCTTGCAGCCGCTGCGGATAAATCAACCAGCCATTGCATTATTTTTGCAGCAGCGGATACTGCCCCCTGGCTGCCACAATTGAAGAAGACTATAGGCCAATTTTCAAATCAGTTCTCGCTCGTATTGGCCACTGATGGATTTCAAGATCGGCAGGAGAGCAAACTTTGGCGCAATCTCTTCTACTTCGAAGCAGAGAACACGTACGGTTCATTCGATGTAGCAAGCTCAAAACAGGATTTGCTCAATTTGTTGACCGAGCTCGGGCAATTAGTAGAATCCACATTAGTGGTGGACAGGAAAACNGGGTATAGCTTTGACCACGATCTCAGGAAGGTTTAAATCGTGACANTACCAGCTGAACATTCACGGCACCATCTTCTGCCAACGAGTTTACGGGCAGTCATTATTGCCTCTAGNTTCTGGNTATTGAGCCTATCCCTAACGGTAGTTAANGGCTCCGCNGGCAGTGTCATNGGCTGCTTGATAGGTTGTTATCTTATAGATTGGTATCTGCAACAAGCTCCGCTAATGAGAATCAGAACTAGTTCCATTCTCACAGCCGCCTTCTTAACTTTCCTGATTGGAAACTTACTGGCCCGTCTTTTTGTCGAGCTCGAGCTAATTTCCAGATTATTTACCCCAATCGGCGCATTTAATATCAGTGAATTTACCAAGTGGTTCGTTATTGGTGCTACTACCACTATAAGCCTGAGGACACTGGCTCTCCGAACCAGCTTTGGTGCCATTTTAGAAATCATTTTCGTCGCAACCGCTTTCGTGCTGACCTTGTCTGCACATCGCAACGGCATGATTCAAAGACCATTTTTTATAGGAGATTTTGCACTCGTCCGGGGACTCGATCCNTCTACAATCCTGCTGGCTTTTGGGTGTGGGGCGGTTTTGTCGCTATCAGCNTTGTTAATGATTGAAAACAATCAAAAACGCCTTCCCTATCATTTTCTCATATTGGGGCTATTGTGCTTCTCGCTAGTCGCCTACGTTCGATTATTTGGTCTACCCACGCCCCAGCTCACCGATAACCTGGGGTTAACTGGCCANGAGCAAGCCGGAAACTCTGCTCAACAACGGAATCCGTTTTATGATGGGGATAACAACACCAATGATCGGGAGGCCCCGGTAGCGGTAGTAGTATTCCGAGATGACTATGAACCTCTCAATGGTTCTTATTATTTTCGCGAATCTGCTTACTCACAGTTCAATGGAGTTATGCTCGATTTTGCAAGTAGGGACGACATGGATCAGGATCTAATAGGACGCTTTACCAATAGCTTTGCTGAAGCCCAACAGCCACCGATGAGTGAAGAAAAACAAAATTCCGTACGCACAACAGTGGGCATGTTAGTTCCGCATCGATCTCCTTTTGGCCTGGTAAGCCCATTTGCATATGAGCATATTCCAAATCCCAATAATTTGAGATTCAAGCGAACTTACAATAGCTATTCGCTTGCACCNGAATATGANTTCGAATATCTAATTGGTAGAGAAACCGGCCGAGAAGACTGGTCATCTGAAGTTTCGCAAGAGTACCTTAAACTACCTGACGATAATCGTTATCGCGACCTCGCGGACAATTTGATCGCCAACCTACGTGAAGAGTATTCCGATGACCCCTTCGCCAAAGCCTGGGCTATAAAAACTTACCTGGATGAAAATGGTATATATAGCCTGAAAAATCAACATGCTTATGAGGCTGATCCCGCTGCTTCTTTCCTGTTCGGTGACCTAACTGGGTATTGCATGCATTTTGCCTTTGCGGCGACGTACATGTATCGAAGCCTGGGGATACCTGCTCGCGTTGGCATCGGGTACGCTGTGCCTTCCAGGAACAGAGCGGGTGGTTCCTCGCTCTTGATACAGGCGGTGCACGGACATGCCTGGCCGGAAATNTACTTCCGCGATATCGGGTGGGTAATAGTGGATCCTGCTCCGCAACAAACTCTTGTGGATATGACCACGGATCCTCAGAATGATTTACAGCAGTTACTAGGTGATATGCTGAGAAANGATGCCTCGTTCGAAGATTTTCTGGAGTCCCAGCGATCTCCATTTATCGAGCTGCAAACTCTTTTGACGGCTTTATACTCTATCGCAGCACTGGCNCTGTTTACNGGGTACTTCGTTAAATTCTATAGACTGTGGATTCCTGCAAATACCGGCGCTGACAACCAGTACCGCGTGACTTATAGGGCCGTCCTTGATCGGCTTTCNGCAATTGGATTACACCGGGATTATGCTGAAAGCCGGGAAGAATTTGCCGCGCGTGTTAGTCAAACTGCTCCCACACTTGCACGGATGACTGACTCTCACCTGGCCTGCGCATTAGGTAAAGGATACCGAAAAAANAATGATATTCAGCAATGGAACACATTATCAGCGAGTGTCAAGAAGGAAATTCAAAACAACACGAGGAGTTGGAGAAGATTAATAGCTTTTCTGAATCCCTTTTCCTGGACGATGACCAGATAAGTTGCAAGCCAATCTTATTTCTTACTTGGAGTAGTTTATGACCTCAGACAGTACNGTCGAACTTACTGAACTGTCACTGTCCGATAGTGACGAGGACAGCGTCTCCGGTTATGCAGGTCTCGCAAAATCGGTATTCGTACTACAAACCTTGATCAATAGAGTAAAAAGGCAGGTATTAGGACGTGAAGATGTCATTGAATTGGCTGTTATCGCACTAATCGCGGATGGACACATTTTACTGGAGGATTATCCTGGTTCGGGAAAGACCACTCTAGCGAAAGCATTAGGGGAAGCTATTATAGCTGGCAGTAATACTGATGAGTCCATTGCACCGTTTCGGCGTGTCCAGTTCACGCCTGATTTACTGCCATCAGACATCACGGGCGTTCCGGTTTTCGACAGTAATAGCAATGCATTCTATTTCCGGCATGGACCTCTTTTCGCTCACGTCGTGCTGGCAGATGAAATAAACCGGACTTCGCCAAAAGTTCAATCTGCCATGCTGGAAGCCATGGGCGAAAAACAGGTTACCGTGGACAATGTTACGTACCCCCTGGACGATTTGTTTTTTGTAATTGCCACGCAAAACCCTCTGGATTTGATCGGCACCTATCCCCTTCCAAAACCACAACTAGATCGGTTTTTATTCAAGATCACCATGGAACATATTGATAGAGAATCAGAATTAGATGTCCTCGATACCTACAAGGAACGCAAAGATCTCGGCAGACGACTGAAAACTGTCACTCGCGACGAAGTGCTGCAAGCACGTAAGGAAATCGACGAAGAAGTACACATCAGNCCTGCCATTAAAACTGCTCTGGTCGATATTTCTCGAAACCTCCGAAATGATGATCGNATTTTGCAAGGNAACTCTACGAGATCAATGGTGCTGCTCCTCCCCGCCTTACAAGTTTCTGCGGCACTGAGAAATCGGAATTACGTCAGNGCAGAAGATATGGAACTATTACTACCACGCGTACTGGGNCACCGCNTCGAATTGGCNCCGGGGGTCTCCGATGTAGAGAAAATATTATTAGACAATATGCGTGACCCCATGGAACAACTNGCCAAGAGCACTCTAACAGGATGATCACTNCTTTTCTTTTGGATAGGCGATCNTCANCCAGAATCTGCTTATTTTTGGTTATCGCCATAAGCTTCTTCTTTAAGCTACTGTCCGCGAAAGCACAAGACGACCTGTCCATTGATTTAAACAACATAGAAATTCCAGAGGCACGTCTACCCTTGTGTTTTGGGCTTTCTGACATTTCAGAACTCCCAGCACTAGAAATTTGCGATGCACTTAATCTGGACCTGAATGTGAAGGCACGCGAATTATCTGAACAATGGGTTCGCACCAAACCCGATTCTCCTGCCGCTCAATTTGCTCTAGCTGAAGTGCTGTTGACAGTAGAAGGCAATATGCCCCGAGCATTGTTCCATCTATCCCGTGCCGAAGAATTGACCGGATATGAAACTCTCGAAACGGCATTTAATTCCGGTTATATGCCATGGCATTACTTAACTTTAAGTCAGCTTTCTTTAGTTCATCAACTTATGGGTGAACAGATCAAGTCGTTGGAGTACTTGGATAAACTCAACGAAATATATGGGCTCGATATCGAGCCCCTAAGAGGTTGGCCACTCATCAAGTTAAAACAATACGATGCAGCCCGCCAGAGTGCTAACCGGGTGTTACAGACCAATGACAATGAAAGAGAAAGNGCCCGTGCCTGGAATACACTCTGCGCGGCTGAGCTGGCAAGTCTGNTGCCAATAAAGNCCACCTCGGCCTGCGACCGNACAATCGATGGAGATGAAAATAACANCAGTCGGNCGAATAACTTNGNTACTGTATATCTTACTAATGCTTCCGAAGTCGCCTTGAGNCTGCTTGAAATNGANCAGGCGGAAGATTATCTGAGNCGGGCTACCCAGTACCTNAANCCNAACAGTGTGGCTGATCCNTGGATATATATGCTTTATTTAANTATGAACCAGGGACGATTCGATGAGGCACGAAATGCATTAGACAGCATGCTTTTGTGGCGTGAGCAGCAGGAACCCATCGTCAGCATAATGAATCGAGCAGAGCATTTCCTAGTTAGCGCAAGTTTCCTACTGCTAGCCGGTTATGCTGAAGATGCAGTAAAACTGACGAAGACTGCATTGAATCAACCAGATAGAAACGGCTCTTATAGTGCCGACGATGAGCAAAAAGACGCGTACGCCGCCTTACTGAATATGGCTGCAAACAGAGCTGAGTACCAGATCCAACTCGAAAATATGGCCACTATGGACTTTATTGGTGCAATGCGGGCTCGGTTAAACTCTATTACACTACAATTAAATGCCTGGCGAGCGGCCCGACGAGCCGGGTCACTTTTTGCTAAATTTGAAGTCATTCAGAACCGGCTTCGCCCATATGCTCCACTTGATGTGCATATACCGGAGTGGCTGGAACCCGAGCTTGTGCAGCTAATAGGAACCGGTGTAATGTCAGCGATTCTGGAACAAGCGCGCGAAAATGGAGCTTTTCAACTTAACAACGGTTATTACTACTCTTACAGGGCCGAAATAGCCGCATTGGACAAGGATTACACTTCTGTATTGGAAGCAGCAGGTAATGCGCTGACCTTACTTCCTGAACAGGAAACGTTGTTGAGAGCCAGAATCTCAGCGCGCATGGCAGACGCGTTCTGGAAAATCGGTCAACATGAGGAATCGCTAAATTCCTATGCTATAGCTCTTCGACAAGATCCCAGTATCAGCAGGCGTCTAGAGGCTAGCATCCCTGTCAGACTGGATACAAATGGTTCAGAATTTTCCAAGCAAGTTTCAAAATATTTNCTTCGGTCACCACGCTTTCAAGAACACGAAAATGGATTTAACCTTTCTGTGNGAGAAACACCTGATCTTTCGATTTGTTTAANCGCCAGAACTGGTAANGTCATATCATGTTACGCTATGTCAACCGCTGCCAATCAGAGCAGNGATTGGAATGCTCAAGAGTTAACTAGAAATTTTCACGTNCGAACATTCGGCCTTGGGTACGACATCAGTAAAGCCCAACGATCAATTTTATTGGGCTCCAGTGTCATTCTTAGCTCGCTGATTAATGGTAATCAGAATCGAGAAGNTTTTCTGAANCGCTAACCAGAATCTTCGGTAGTACAGAGCACTCGATTTTTCTATCACACTAGTTTNAGGCAGTAATTTGTCAGACTTAACTTCGCTTTCCAACCGGCTNATAATATTGCTCGCCGCTGCGTCAGCATTGGGTCCAGCGGCTATGCAAATTCTGCTTCCAGCCCTTCCTGTTATCAAGGATACATTTCAAGTCAGCAACGACGTCGCTCAGCTGACCCTAAGCCTCTNTATGTTTGCTATTGCAATTGGCACACTTATATATGGGCCATTGTCAGACAAATATGGTCGCNGAGTTATTATGCTNCTGGGANTAGTAATCACAATAGCAGGATCAATTTTCTGTTTTCTCGCTACCTCAATTGAACTGTTAATTCTGGGTCGCTTTATCCAATCTTTTGGGGGGGCGGCAGGACTCGTGCTTGCTCGCGCCATAGTGCGCGATGTTTATGAAGCAGAGGATGCGGCGCGAGTTATNGCGACATTAGTAATGGTGATGGTCGTAATTCCAATGCTTTCCCCTGCTCTAGGTGGCGAATTGATGGATCAATTCGGATGGCAATCGGTTTTTATCGCGATAGCCTTTTTCGGCATACTTACCTTGCTTTTTTCGATTAGCTATCTCCCGGAAACTCTAAAGGAACCTANACCCTTTGAAGGGGNTGGAGCAGTGTTGGTTACCTTTATCAGCCTTTTCAAATCACCTGCTTTCTGTGGATATGCATTCTGTGTCACTTTTGTTTCAGTTGTGTTTTTCAGCTTTATTTCAGCGGCACCAGAAATCATGGTATCAGTATTAGATCGACCTCCTACTGAGTACGGCTATTATTTCATCATGATTCCNTTGGGGTTTATGTCAGGCAATTACGTGACGCGCTATTTTGGNCGCAGTATAGAATTGAATCGTATGATTACCTGGGGAGCTAGTATAACCATTGTAGGAATCGCTCTTGCTTTTATCCTCCTCTCATTAGGAATCAAGCACCCATTAGCACTGTTTGTTCCCATAGCAATTGCNATTTCNGGAAACGGTATAACCCTGCCTAACGCCATGGCGGCAGCAATAAATGAATTTCCAAACTTAGCAGGGAGTGCTTCTGGATTAACTGGATTTTTGCAGATGGCTTTTTCTGCAGTAGCGGCTCAGGTTGTGGCGCTAATTTTCAATGGTACGGTTTATCCCCTACTTATGATGATGTTTTCGGCNGCTGTTCTTTCACTAGTTAGTTTCAAACTTGGCGTGAGCGCGGAACGACACGCTACCACAGCTTAACTAAACATTGTTAACACAAATAAAGTTGGGAGAGTTGGGCTTCAAATTCTTTCTTATCCTGCAAACATCGTAAGTCAAAAATCAGCTTTCCATCATGTATTCGACCAATCACGGGTTTTGAAAGCTTACGAAATGCTTGTGAAAGTTTAGTGAGCTCTGCATCCGTCTGTCCTTTCGCAGCTAGAGGAGTAATTTCTAGAGCCATACTCGGTATTAGACTCAATGGCAACGCTCCACTTCCAATCTGGCTTTGACAGGGCTTTGCCTCGACAACAGCCCGGTCTAAGAGCGCCCGTTGTAACGAAGGGAGCAATTGAGTAGCCAAAATTTGTAAATCTTCTATAGGGCGAGTCAGGTCCTGTAATAAAGGTAATCGTTTNGGCAATCTTGAAGGATCCAGGTATAAATTAATTACCTCAGTAAGACCCGCAAGAGTGATTTTATCAATCCTCAACGCGCGCTTTAGGGGATTACTTTTAATTTGAGAAATAAGTTTGGCTTTCCCCACTATAATACCCGCTTGAGGACCACCTAAGAGTTTGTCACCACTGAAGGTAACAATATCGGCTCCCATTTGAATCGATTCCTGCACAGTTATCTCATGAGGCAAATTGAACCGAGTTAGGTCAATGAGAGTGCCACTACCCAGATCAGAAACAAACGGAAGATTATGTTTTTTTGCCAATGCACTAAGTTCAGGTTCCGAGACCGAGTTCACAAAACCTCTAATTTCATAGTTGCTTGTGTGTACTTTCATAAATAGAGCCGTAAGATTATTGACGGCTGACCCGTAATCACTCAAGTGAGTGCGATTTGTAGTCCCTATTTCCCTCAGGANGCAGNTAGCNCTCTTCATCACATCCGGTATTCGAAAAGACCCACCTATTTCAACCANCTCTCCTCTAGAGATAACAACTTCTTTTTTTTCAGCAAGAGTATTGAGTACAAGTAGTACAGCAGCCGCATTATTATTAACAACCGTCGCGGCCTCTGCGCCGGTAATTTTGCAGAGAGTTTCCTCAATGTGTGAGTCCCTGTCACCTCTGGTACCAACTTCAAGGTTATATTCCAGATTAACTGCTTCACCGGCAACCAGTTGCATAGCGCTTATGGCCTCATGAGGAAGGCGAGCCCGACCTAAATTAGTATGTAATACGGTGCCAGTCAGGTTGAAGACAGGTAAAAGTGAACCAGTAAACCTGGATTCGACAATTTCCTTTATATTGTCACAAAGTGCTTCTAAAAAATTATCCTCAGCTAATCGTTGCAAAATGCTTTCATCATTACCTGCAATTGCTGTCCGCAGCAAATCAAGTTGGGCGCGTGATTCGCTCTTAACAACATCTTGTCCAACCCGCTCGATTAATAACTTCAGCTGTTTTGTCTGAAGTAACTTATCAATAGATGGTAGCAGCCTAAAAGAATTTTCTTGCTGATTCATATTGCTCGCATGTAGATCCAGTTGGTTATAAATGAAACACAATCAATCTACGGAAAATTTATAATAATCGCAACTGGCTTAGCCCATCTAGGGGTTTTCAACTTGCCTAGCCACAATCGAAAATAATACACTGAGAGTTCTTTATGTCGACAGTAGACTTCTTCTTATGCCAAGTTCAGAAAATATCCTGATCGCAAACGCGTTTGATTCCGAAACTATAGCTAAACTGGATGAGAAGTATATCACTCACCACCTTTGGGAATATGCAGAAAAAGGCAAAACCGAACTAATTCGGAATCTTGACGGAAAATGTCAAGCTGTAGCAACAGCATCGTGGGTGTGTGACGAACGGGTTTACGATTTACATTCAATGAAAATAATTGCGGCATTTGGTGTAGGCGTAGAGGGAATAAATTTCTTAAAAACGAAACGTAATGGAATCAAAGTTACTAATACACCAGGTGTATTGAATGATGCCGTAGCTGATATCGCCATCGCATTAATTCTAACAACAATGCGTAACATAATTAACGCCGAAAAGTTCGTACGGAACAATTCCTGGGAGAAAGGACCGTTTCCACCCAGTCGTAGTTTAGCTGGAAAAACCCTAGGTATCGTTGGTTTAGGTAGAATTGGCGACGCAATTGTTCATCGTGCTTTACCCTTCAAAATGAAAATTGCATACCATAATCGCTCAACTAAAAATCTTCCGTATACATACTATCCTTCGATTTTAGAGCTTGCTAATAATTCCGACATATTATTATGTGTNCTNCCGGGNGGAGAAGGAACTCGAAAAATTATTGACGGCCAAGTGTTACAGGCACTTGGCCCCGAAGGCATATTCATAAATGTTGGCAGAGGTACTAGCGTTGATGAAAAAGCTTTAATGGCAGCGCTGGCCGATGGTTCAATCGCAGGAGCAGGGCTAGATGTATTAGAAAACGAACCGCACGTACCAGAACCCATGAAAAAAATGGATAATGTAGTACTACTTCCTCACATAGGTAGTGCAACTTTTGAGACACGAGCCAAAATGGGCGACCTGCTCATAAACAATCTCGAAGCCTATTTTTCCGGCAAGCCTCTCCCTTCAGAAGTAGAGCAATGATAATCCTGCCGAACAATATTGACGCTTAATACCCTTAAAATAGATATGAGATCTAGTTCAATCGAGACTTCGAAGTTTTTAATGTTGAGGTATTTATCTGGGTAAAGAGAGAGTCTTACCCAGCAAAATTAGGTAAGCGAGAGCTAGTTTTTTCAATATGGACTACTGAGGTTTACTTGGCTTGAGCTTGACTATAAATTAACAGCGAAACTCGGTGGTTAGCCCCAACTCGACTCGATTAAGCGCTGGATTTTGGGTTATAGGTGCTTTATTCTCCTCTCCCGCGCTGAGAGCATTTCGATTATTTATTGCTCATTACTTGGCGAGTGAGGCTGCCAATCAGTCCCCGATATTAGCGTATTGCGGAACCAGCTATGCTAAACCCGCCTTTGTTCTTGAATCTAGGAGGCTCGGTTGCTAACTGTACCGCAAATCTATTCGATTTTAAGGTATGTAACCGCTATATGAGTAAAGCTTCACAATCCAGACCCTCTTCGCTAGCAAGAAAACACACCGGAAAGGCCAAAAAATACATCTTTGCTTTTGGTAGCAAAACAGATGGCAACGCCGGTATGCGAGAATTACTAGGAGGCAAGGGCGCCAATTTGGCTGAAATGGCTTCCATTGGCCTGCCCGTACCCCCCGGCTTTACGATCAGCACCGAAGTTTGCACCTACTACTACGACCATGAAATGCGTTACCCCACAGCTCTAAAGAAAGATATTGTGATGGCGCTCAAGCAGGTAGAAACGCAACTTGGCAAGAAATTTGGAGCCCGACAAAATCCGTTGCTGGTCTCTGTTCGATCCGGAGCGAGAGATTCTATGCCTGGGATGATGGATACCATTTTGAACCTAGGTCTTAACGACAAAACTGTTGAAGGTTTAGCCGAAGCATCCGGAAACCCTCGATTTGCGTGGGATTGCTATCGCCGTTTCATCCAGATGTACGGTAATGTGGTTATGGGAGTTCAGGCCAAATCTGAAGAGGAAGAAGATCCGTTTCATGAGGCATTGGAAAAATTAAAGAAAAGTCTAGCTATTACCTCCGATACAGAACTAACCACGGAGCACCTTAAGGATCTAGTAAAACAGTACAAGGCTCTGATAGCTAAGCTTACTCGAGAAGCTTTCCCTCAAGATGTAATGCAACAATTATGGGGCGCTTTAGGGGCGGTATTGGGATCTTGGAAAAACGAGCGGGCCATCATTTATCGCCAACAATATGGCATCCCCTCTGAATGGGGAACCGCAGTTAATGTTCAAGCCATGGTATTTGGAAATGCTGGTGACCAAAGCGCCACAGGTGTTGCTTTTACTAGGGATCCCGCTAATGGAGAAAAGATATTTTACGGGGAATACTTGATGAATGCCCAAGGCGAGGATGTAGTCGCAGGTGTTCGCACTCCCCATGGTATAAGTGACATGAAAAACAGCATGCCAAAAAGTTACCGCGACCTAAACAATGTGCGAAATAAGCTGGAACGGCATTTCAGAGATATGCAAGATTTTGAATTCACTATTGAAAATGGTCGGCTGTTCATTTTACAAACTCGAAATGGTAAACGCACAGGTCTTGCCGCTGTGCGTATTGCGGTAGAAATGCAGAGAGAGCGCCTCATTTCTCAGAAAATTGCCTTACTTAAGATCCCCGCAGAGTCTATTGATTCTTTGCTAGTGCCTGTTTTCGATCCTAAAGCGTTGAAATCAGCAACTATAATAGGTTACGGATTACCAGCTGGCCCTGGAGCTGCCACGGGTCGAATTGCATTCACTGCCGCTATTGCCGAAACCGAAACCCGGAAGGGAAATAAAGTAGTGCTTTGCCGCACGGAAACATCTCCAGACGATCTAAAAGGTATGCTCCATTCACAAGGCATATTGACTTCCCGNGGCGGCGTTTCCTCGCACGCTGCTTTAGTTGCCAGNCAACTTGGGAAGGTTTGNGTTTGNGGGGCTGGAGAAATAAATATTANCTATGAAAAACGCACGCTCACTGCCGGNAAAGTCGTTCTTCGAGAAGGAGANTATATATCTATTGACGGTAGCACGGGTGCNATCTACAAGGGNGCNATTGAAAGCGCCGACTCTGAAGTNAAACGGGNATTGGAAAGGGGNCTCAAACCCNCTAGTAGNCTTACTTATGGTTTGTTTCAGACAGTGATGAAGTGGGCCGACAAATACCGCTCTCTTAAGATTCGAACTAATGCCGATACACCTGAGATGGCAAGNCAAGCCGTGGCTTTCGGAGCCGAGGGCATAGGACTCTGTCGCACAGAACACATGTTTTTTGATGGTGATCGCATCGACTATATGCGCCAAATGATCCTCGCGGTAGACGAAGTGCAGCGCCGCGCAGCTCTCAAGAAATTGTTACCATTCCAAAGAAAAGACTTCATTGGGCTGTTCAAAGNGATGAATGGGCGTCCTGTTACAATCCGCCTATTGGACCCTCCCCTTCACGAGTTTTTGCCTCATGATGACGTAGTCAGGCGTCAACTTGCAGAGAAACTAGGTGTGCCTTTTGATTTTGTTATCGACCGAATCAAGTCGCTCCACGAGGAAAACCCCATGCTCGGCTGCCGCGGCTGTCGGTTAGGAATTCTATATCCGGAAATTACCGAAATGCAAACTCGAGCGATATTTGAAGCCGCAGCCCAAGTAGTGAAAGGCAAAAAACNCATCCAGGTGAATCCAGAGATAATGATCCCTCTAGTCGGATTTAAGGAAGAACTTATCGATCAGTTGCGCATAGTGCATCGCGTTGCCCGAGAAGTTATGAAAGCAAAAAAAGTACGCGTCAAATATACCGTGGGGACCATGATAGAAGTGCCCCGCGCTGCTATTACAGCCGACGAGATAGCAAAGGAAGCAGATTTCTTCAGCTTCGGCACGAACGATCTTACTCAAACTACACTCGGATTAAGTCGTGATGACATGGGTTTGTTCTACGATGAATACCAGCGCAAGGAAATTTACAACCAAAACCCATTCGCCAGTCTTGATCAAACCGGTGTTGGAAAACTAATTAATCTGGCTGTAGAAAAAGGAAGAACNGCAAANCCTGAATTGAAACTTGGTATCTGCGGAGAACACGCTGGAGATCCTTCCTCCATCGATTTCTGCCACCGGGTAGGCTTAAATTACGTCAGCTGCTCACCTCCTCGTGTACCCGTTGCACGATTGGCCGCTGCTCAAGCTAAATTACGAAACAGCTAAGCTCAATTTCCTTCCTATCGTACAATAATTGACGAAATTGGATAACGGCTTAAATAACACCAATTCTGCAAAGACATTTCGGTTTTTCTGTCGCGAGAATATCTGATAAGCTCAACCAGTTCTCAATACCAACAACCAAGAAAGAACAATAACTATGAGCATTGGTATCCTCGCGTTACTTTCGTTATTACCCATAATATCGGTCGCTGTATTTCTGGTAATACTTCGTTGGCCTGCTAGCCGTGCCATGCCTATCGCTTATGTGGTCGCTGTAATTCTGGCTTACTTCGTCTGGCAGATTCCTATTATCAAAGTACTGGCAGCCAGCATTAACGGCTTAATCGTGGCCGGCACTCTGATCTACATAATATTCGGCGCAATCTTGTTGCTCAATACTCTTCAGCAGAGTGGAGCCATTCAGACTATTCGTGAAGGGTTTTCTAACATAACCCCGGATCGACGTATTCAAGTAATCATAATTGCATGGTTATTCGGTTCTTTTATTGAAGGTTCAGCGGGATTCGGTACACCAGCCGCAGTTGCGGTTCCCTTGATGGTTGGCCTTGGATTTCCAGCAATGGCCGCTGTAGTGGCGGGTATGATTATCCAAAGTACACCCGTCTCCTTCGGCGCCATGGGCACACCCATACTGGTAGGAATCAATACCGGCTTGTCCGCCGATCCAAATATGCTTGCCTATGCCGCTGAGAGGGGATTTGCAGAATGGGACTTATTCCTCGAGTTTATCGCCACAAAGGTGGCATTGATCCATGCACTGGCTGGTACCTTCATTCCTCTTTTGGTCGCCTCCATTATGACTCGTTTTTTTGGCGAGCATCGCTCATTTGCCGATGGGTTCAAGATATGGAAATTTGCGCTATTTGCAGCACTTTCGATGACTCTACCCTACTTATTCGTTGCCACATTTTTAGGACCCGAATTTCCCTCTATGTTCGGAGGATTGATCGGTCTTGCCATAGTTGTATCTGCAGCAAAATCTGGCTTTCTGATGCCCGCGCCTGATGAAATCTGGGACTTCGATGATAAATCCAACTGGGAAGATGAATGGACAGGTAGTCTGCAAAGTCATGCCAACATAAGCAAAAATTCTGATTCCATGAGCCTTATACGCGCCTGGTCACCATACTTTTTTGTTGCAGGCTTACTTGTATTAACCCGGTTACCTATGCTGAATCTAGAAACCTTCTTAAGAGATTCCAGCCCGTTTATAACCTGGTCTTGGCCACAGATTTTGGGAAGCGATATAAGTGCTTCGTTCCAACCACTCTGGTCCCCAGGGACAATATTTGTCATCGTTTCTCTTATTACCATCCTATTACATGGATTGAAAATTCCAGAATACAAAACAGCCTTCCATAGCTCTCTGAAAACTCTAGTACCAGCGTCTACTGCGCTAGTTTTTACCGTACCTATGGTACAAGTATTCATTAATTCCAGCGGTGGAGCCGCTGGGTATGAGCAGATGCCGATTGCTCTGGCAGAGGGGACCGCCAATCTAGCCGGTTCAGCGTGGCCTTTCTTTTCAACGTTTATAGGTGGACTAGGCGCATTCGTGGCAGGCAGTAATACTGTAAGTAATATGATGTTCTCACTTTTCCAGTTTGGTGTAGGTGAACGCATCTTGGTTGACCCCACCTGGATCGTAGCCTTACAGGCAGTAGGTGGAGCCTCCGGGAATATAATCTGTGTACATAATGTAGTGGCCGCTTCCGCAGTAGCCGGGCTTATTGGCAAGGAAGGTGCTGTAATTCGAAAGACACTGCTGCCCTTTTGCTACTACGCGTTAATGACAGGTGCCATTGGTTACGGAATTGTTAATCTCAGCAATGGTGTATTGAATGCAGGCTTCATCGTCGTTGCTATTATCGTAACAATCTTCGTCTACCATATAATCAAATATAACCGAACTGCGGTGCCCTAGTTCCATTAATCAAGCCTCGTAGACGTCTTTCCATCTCTGGATCCCCAGTGGTATACCATGACTGAGACTACTACCCAAGCTGGCCACAATACCAACCAGAGATCCCTCATAATTGCGACGGCAGGCCATGTTGACCATGGTAAATCTTCACTAGTTAATAAAATTACTGGCACTAATACAGACACACTTCGCGAAGAAAAAGAGCGTGGCCTCAGCATTAACCTTGGTTACGCCTACTATAATCTCCCTGCTACGGAAAATGATGTAACCTCCGGATATGTTATTGGTTTTGTCGATGTTCCGGGCCACGCAGATTTTATTAACAATATGCTCGCTGGAGTAGGAACGGTTGATTACGCCCTGTTGGTGATCGCGGCTGATGATGGAATCATGCCGCAAACCAGAGAACATCTGTCAATCCTTGACCTGTTAGGCATCTCTAAAGGTGTTATTGCCTTAACTAAAACCGATAAGTGCAACGCACAACAAATAAACGAGGTTTCTGGCGAAATTACTGAACTATTGTCGTCAACCTGTTTAAAGAAAGCACCAATCTTCCCTGTATCCAGTTTAACCGGCGAAGGCCTCGATACTCTANTGGAGTTCCTACAAAACACCTTGCGAGAAANAAAANCCGATGAAGCACTTCAACAAAATCATAACCCACGGTTCCTCATTGATCGCAGTTTTAGCGTGAAAGGTATTGGCACTGTAGTGACCGGTAGCCTTCGATCGGGAAAACTGCATGTTGGCGATAGCATGTTGCACAGCGGTACCCAACAAAAAACCAAGATTCGTGGATTNCGACTAGGCACAGCAAATATTAGGNATGCTCTCGCTGGGCAGCGCGCTGCTGCCAATATAGGCATCGATCAAAATTCCATCACACGCGGTGATTGGCTACTCGCTCCGGAACAATATGTACCAGTGCAACGATTTGACGCTAAAATTCGTTTCATCAGTCCTGATTTCAAATTGAGAAGTAGTGCTCAATATCATCTTTATATAGGGGCTGCTCATCATATTGTCTCTATTCGCTGCCTAAATGTGGAACCGGAAAAATTTTTCCAGGTGGCTTCACATCAACCCTTCATTGCATACCATGGTGACAAATTTATTATTCGAGATCCCTCATCTCAACTGACTCTGGGAGGAGGAAAGGTAATCGATATCTTTGTTCCTCGCAGAAAACGTAATAGCGATGAAAGGCTCAATTTATTGCGCGCACAAAATAACCCTCACTCTCAAGCATTAATTGAACTAATTAACATGTCCCCAATGGGGGTACCTCTCGAACAGTTCTCGCTTAACCGAAACCTAACAAAAATAGCACTGGACAAAATAATTAAGCAACTGAGAGCAAGTGAAAGTTTCTTTGTCGAACTACAACAAAATAATCAGCAACTTCCATCTCTGCTAAAACTTGATTTCTATCTACGATACAAAGAATTTATAGTTGCACAAATTGATATATATCATCACAACCACTCAAGCAAACAAGGCATCAGCGAAGCCAATCTCAGTAAAACAGTTGATTTCTCCGGGTCTCATTTGCTATTCCATGCAATTCTAAACAAGCTAATTCTTGATGAAGTCCTACGTAAAACAGGTACTCTGTTACATCTCCCTAGCCATGAAATAGAGTTAAGTAAAGACGAAAAGGAGTTTCTGGCAAAAATACGACCACTGCTTATTCAGGCTGGGACAATACCTCCGCGGACTAGGGAGTTAGCAGATATAACTGGCATTTCGCTCAAAACGCTGGAGCGCATTCTTAAAGAAATCACCGTTTCTGGCAGTCTGATAAAAATTGCGGAGAATCGTCATTTCCTTCCGGAAACCATAATGGAGCTAGCTGAGCTCACTGAACAACTTGCTGAGAATAATCCGAACCAGGAAGGTTTTTCAGTGATTCAGTTTAGAGACGCCTCCCACATAGGTCGTAATCTTTGCATTGAAATTCTCGAATACTTTGACCGAATCGGTTTTACACGCCGAGACGGTAATACGCGTTACGTAAGAACTGAAAAGAAAAATATATTCAGTCGGTAGAACTGTTATCTGCCAGCACTCTTTACCAAAGGAAAACAAAGCTGCTACTCTAATCGTTATTAGCTTTGTTGCATTTTGGAAGAGCAAATGGGATTCGAAATTGACAACACAGACTTTACCGAAGAGGACTTCAATCGATTCAGTGATCGGCTCAGATCAAACTTAAAGGCGCTTGATATTTTGTTGGCGCGTCCTGAATTTGGTGAAGGTGACCTATCCTTCGGCGCTGAACTCGAACTGTATATCGTCGACAACGAAGCGCGGCCCTTGCCCATTAATCAAGAGATTATCGCTCAATTAAATGATCCTCAACTCACTCTCGAGCTTAACCGCTATAACCTAGAGTACAACTTCAGGCCCTACTTGTTGAAAGACTGCTGCTTCAGCGCCACCCAACAGGAAGCGCTGGCAGCGATTGAGAAAATCAATAAATGTGCAAAGCAATGGGACGGCAGTGTGGTTCCTATCGGTATCCTGCCTACGCTGCAACAATCGGACACCGGCTATCATGCTATGACTCCGTTAGCACGATTTAAAGCGCTAACGCAGGAATTGACTGAAATTCGCGGGGGGCCTTTCACCATTGCGATTGAGGGAGAGGAAACCCTGCAGCTTGCGATGGATGACGTGACACTAGAAGGAGCAAACACCTCTTTCCAGGTCCATCTGCGAGTGCCCGCGCGGGAATATGCAGATTTTTATAATGCCATCCAATTAGTCACGCCCTTAGTAGTTGCGATGGCCGCGAACTCACCAACATTGTTTGGACACAGGCTCTGGCAAGAGACACGCATTCCTTTATTTAAACAGTCCATTGACTGTCGTCCCAATGACTCTTTGCACCCTGTTCCGGCCCGTGTGAATTTTGGTAATAACTGGATACGCGAAGGTGCTTTCGAATTATTCGCTGAGGCTGCCTTACTGTATCGTCCTATACTGCCAGATTACAGTGACGAAGACTCAGTTGCCATCGCACANAATGGTGGCACGCCACTGCTGCATGAACTGAGATTACACCAGGGCTCAATCTGGTTATGGAATCGACCGGTCTACGATCCCTCAAATGGCGGCCATTTGCGGATTGAATTACGCTCTTTCCCTGCTGGACCTACTATCATTGATATGCTCGCTAATGCGGCTCTTGCTATCGGGCTCGCAAAACTCATACAGCCAACAATAAGAGAGTTATTGCCGGCTATTCCATTTGCNTATTGTACGGCTAATTTCTATCGAGCTGCCCAGAAAGGCATGTCAGCTGAACTCTTCTGGCCGTCAATGAAACAAAGCCAGCCAGAGTATTACGCTGTACCAAAAATTCTCGAAAAAATGATTCCACGAATCCCTGAAAAATTGGTAGACATGGGTTTTATTGAGGAAGATTTTCTACCACTTTTAAAAGTNATTGAAGAACGCCTTCATACTCGCCAGACTGGAGCCCAATGGCAACTAAATAAACTGGAAGANCTGCGCAAAGGATTACACAAAAGAGAAGCGNTGACCGCCATGTTAAAACTTTATCAGAAGAACAGTGCTGCTAATATCCCTGTTGCGCAGTGGCTTTAATGTAGATGGGTCATCNAGAAAAAANGNNGTNNGNCAAATTTTAATACTGNAAAAATACGNGCTCAAATATCATTGNNCCCACAGCTACANNATTTNTTAAATCNCTCATTTGTTCTCTNTNGAAGAATTAAATTCCTTNTCAANCTCTCTTTCTACNAACATNACTAAAACTGAAACTCTGGAGTTTTTACTACTAG